>NZ_JBFBEY010000022.1:0-83673 GCF_040683875.1 Arthrobacter sp. NPDC093128 | reverse complement strand
GCATGCGCCTCTGCCGGATCAATGTCCACCACAGCCGGCTGAGAATGAAAGGACGGGCAGCCGCGGACTACATCCTCGCCAGCTACCCGTACACCAGCTGATCCTCATGTCACTCGACCTTTCAGCCTTCCGCCCGGACGGCGCGGACCAGCCCCCGCGCGTGCTCCCGGTAATGTGCACCACCTGCAACACCGACCGCCACCTCACCATTACCTCGGTGACACACCCTCCGGACCAACCGGCCGACGTCGTCATCGTGTCCCACACATGCAGCCGGTGCGGACACTTCAGTGAGCATCCCGCATGGGTGGCTGAACTAGCCCTCGTCCTGGCCCGCCTGGGACAAACAGACGACGTGCTCATACTCGGCGGCCACTACATGCACTGCGGGCAACCGATGGAACGGACGCACTCGGAACTCCGCCGGCTGGCAGCACCCCTGTCCACCGAAGATACAGCCGAAGACGATCTGGAAGTCTACCTGGCCACCCGAGTCCTCAGATGTGCCTGCGGATTCCAAATGGAACTGCCCGAATGACGGTCGGTTCGCGGGACGTCCAAAGAGTCTTGCGGTGTCCGGACCGTACGGCCGTAGTTCGGTCATAGGAGTGCCAGGGGAGGTAAATGGCTGGCCCAGTGCGAGAGTGTGGCCACTCAGTTCCTAGGAACTGGAACACCCTTCATGACGAGATGTCAGTCCGGTATGTGACGCTGCAGGGGCCTTCGACCTAGTTTCTCCTGCCAACACAGCGCAGTCGTCTGCCAAGACCTTGCCGTCGAGGGAATACGCGATGATCGCGTTGGTGTCGAGGTCGAATGTGAACGCCATAATACAGACGCAGCAACTGCGTCGGTAGTCCGAAAGGCTCGGACGCGGCACCTCATGGTGTATCCATCTGGGTACCGGCGGCGAGCCGCGAAACATAGCCCGACCGCTGCACGGCGGTGCACCCCTGAACCGTTGCATCGCTTTGGGGGCTGATCTTCGTCGTGCGCCGGTCAAGAAACATGTGCCAGTTCCCCCCGGGAGGGCGGGAAGGCCATCATTAGGAGTACAGAGCACTGCGATTCGAATCGGAGGCTGCCATGGTCCAGGCACTGCTGTGCAAGCTCAGCATTCGGCACGAATGGCATCTCGAACATGCCGACGACGGAACCGTCTATAGACGCTGTCGTCGATGATGACGACGAACGCGGCGAAGGAAGGAGGGGCGACTTCAGCGCATGGGTCGGTCCGAGTGGAGGATAAGGGCACTCGATCGAACAAGGGATTGTCGCACTGACGAGTCGTAAACCCTCCATCGTCGTAGGAAGGCTCCCCAGAAACATACGATTGGGCTTTTTGCCCAGTAGTCCTGTACGGGGCTGGAGTGATCCATCTGAGCCTGCGGCCTAAGCTACGAAAAAGTGATCAAGGACGGCACCCATGCCCAGACACTGAGGCCCACGGCCGCTCCGTTCCCGCCCGGCCCGTCCACTCCTCCAAGGCCGATCGCTCACTGCTGGTGCTTGAAGTTGCCTTCATCGTTTCATAACCCTCGGGTTTGAAGACAAGTATGTGAGAAGCTCCGCGCCACCAGAAGCAACTTCGTTGTTTGTCATTCTGATCCCCATCATCGCTGGGCAGGTCCTCCACGCAACCAGGGCGCCATGCGCCGCTCACGATCCAAAGTTGCGTTCGGCGCTCCCCCGTCGCTTATTTCCTCCCGAAACTTTGAACCGCTCCCGGTCCCCCAAGTTGCACTCCGGACCCTCAAACCCAGCGGTGACGCCGTTATCAGAACGACGCACAAATCTGACAGACACACTCGGTGCCCGCCAGCGGCCGACTATCTCGTCCACGACGCCCGTGCCACCAGCGTGATCGTCGCTGTGTTCAGCGGAATGACCGTCGGTGACGGGCCCGTCGCTGAGAGACGTGGCAGCCGCCTCGCCTACCGCAAGTCTGCGCGGGACGCCTTTTCTTAGCGGGAACGGCACTGACCCTATGCATGGGAGGAAGACGATAGCCGCGCGTCCAGACACGGACAGGCCATGACGGATCAACCAAACCAGGGCTGCCCGGAAGAAGAGTCCGGATCCCACACACCTGCACTCTGTTGACGGCTCGTGCGCCAGCCACAAGGACCCCCGTAGACGTTCCCGCTGAACCCGGAACGTCCAACGACACCGACGGTCCAGGCCGCAAAGTCATGTCGCCTGAAACAGAGAACTGCATGAAGTAGTGAAGGCAGAACCAGGAGGAAGCGACCACAATGCGGTCGAAAGCCGCCCGTGCACCAAGGTGTGCACAATGTGCACACCCCCTTTGGCCGGACAAACACGCGATGAGAACACCCCGTCTGGCTCGCCGAAGGCAGCTATCCGAGGAAAATCCTCGAAGAAAAATTCGCCTTGGTCATGTCGTCATCACAACACTGGGCCATGAACGAGCGACGGCCAACAACTGACCACCGGAACAGCCAGACAGGACGGCACATACCCCCAGATTCAAGCAAGCGGAGCGCCCACCAGCCAGGACCCTGACCCCGCCACCCACAACCGAATAGGCGACCGCGGCGCCAGGCACAGTCCGCGGCCGGTGTCAGAGGGACCCTCCGAGGGACAATGTACACACATTAAAGCAAAAACCCCTCTGACGAGGGGTTATGCGTGCCCGAGGTGGGACTCGAACTGCATTCCCGCCCCTGCAATCATTGGGAACTCCGGGAATCATGCGGAATCCGGCCCGATCCGACCGATGTACGGCCCAGTCCGAAGCTAAAAGTGTGGACAGTAATGATGGAATTGGTTGTGTTGCGGCGTGGCTCCAAGTGTGGCTGACGCCTGGTGAGGGTTTGTCTTGACATTGATCTGTCCGCCGCGACACACGACCGCAGTAAACGCGGCGGCCAGGTGGACATGACCTCATAGGAGCCTGTTCCGAAGAGTCCCATTACTGTCTTGTCTGCCCACCCGGCCGGCGTGCCCTTTTCCCATCGCATGCAAAGGTCAGGGCAGTTTTATCATGGCAAAGGAACATCTGAAAGTCATCGCCGGGATCGACACCCACGCCGATACCCATCACGTCGCCGTCATCAGCGACACCGGCCGGCACCTGGCCGACAAAGAATTCCCCGCCGCGGGGTCCGGCTACCAGGGCATCATGGAGTTCATCGCAGAGTTCGGTCCGGTCCTCGCTGTGGGCGTGGAAGGGACCGGCAGCTACGGTGCCGAACTCTCCCGCGTACTCGTCCGTGCAGGCATTCACGTCGTGGAGGTGATGCGCCCGAACCGGCAGGCCCGCCGGCTGCAGGGAAAATCCGACCCGCTCGATGCCTATCAGGCCGCCGAATCGGTGTTGTCCGGCCGGGCCGGAGCCACCCCGAAATCCCGGGACGGAGCAGTGGAATCGTTGCGGGTGCTGCGCGCGGAGCGTGCCACGGCGATGCGTGCCCGGATCGCCGTGATGACCCAGGTGAAGGCGATCCTGGTGACCGCGCCGGAGGCCATCCGCGCCAGGTACCGGGCCATGACGAGCCCGGCTTTGATGGCCGCACTGGAGAAGACACGGCCCGCCGGACCGGCCTCCGAGCCGCTGACCAGCACCGCGATCGTGCTGAAACGTCTCGCCGTCCGCTACAGGCACCTGCACCAGGAGCTGGCACTGATCGATGCCGAACTCGACACCATCCTCGCCCTCCACGCACCGATGCTCCGCGATCTACAGGGCGTGGGCACCGACGTCGCCAGCCAGCTCCTCGTGACGGTGAGCGACAACCCCGAACGCGTGACCACGGAGGCGAAGTTCGCGGCCCTGGTCGGCGTCGCCCCTATCCCCGCCTCATCGGGAAAGACCTCCCGGCACCGGCTCAGCCGCGGAGGCGACCGGCAGGCCAACAAAGCCATTCACCGCGTGGTCCTCGTACGGATGCGCAACGACGGCAGGACCGGTGCCTATGTGGCAAGGCGACGTCAGGAGGGCAAGAGCACCAAGGAAATCATGCGCTGCCTCAAGCGCTACGTCGCCCGGGAAGTCTACGACCAGCTCCTCCACCCGCGCCCGGCACCCGACGCCGGGACTCTTCGGACGGCACGCACAGCCAAGCAGCTGACCCTTCAGCAAGCCGCGGACGCCCTCCAGGTCTGGCCCACCGCACTGTCCCGCCTCGAACGCGGACTCACCCACGACAACGACTTCCACAAACGCTACGAAACCTGGCTCAACAGCCAATCCCCGACAACCGTGCACATGCCGGATCCCGGGTTGGCCCGCGTGCTGCCTGCCTGACCATTGCCGCGCAGCCTCCCGGGGTCAAGGGCGGCCGCAGGCCGTCGCGACAGCGATCGCAGTAGCGACCCTTGAGGCCGGAGTGGCGGCCACGGTAACCTGCGCGGCGCGTGGCTCAACGACCGTTGACAACAATAGGAGCATCATTGTCCACACTCTCTTTTTGCCATATTCCAGCTCCAAAAAAGCGGCGTCAGGAGGGGCTTCCCCGTTGTGACAAAACCTCCGTTATCGGCGCTTGAAAATGGTCGGGGGAGTAGCCCTAAAGACCCGGGCACAGGGCACAATGTAGAGAACCGCGGCAGTATCCATGGCATCTCACAATGCCGATTACAGGACGCAGAAACGGTCGTTTTTACGGACTCCGGGGGCGTTGAGCTTTGGTGCGATCATCTCGGTTCTTTTAAGGGAGATCAGGGCTGTCCTGCACTAGGTAGAGGTAGCTTTCCCCGACCAGGAGCAGCTTGCGGTCCCCTGTGGTTGTTTCTCGGACCCATACGATGTTGAGCTGCGGCATGGCCTCGTCGATGATCCCTAGATAGGGGCTGCGCCCGGGGCTATGGACTTCTACGCTGTCTCCTCTGTGGAGCCCCGCAAGGTCCAGAAGTGGCTGCCGACCCTTCAGCATCTGCTGGTCCTGCCGTTCTCTTGGTTGGTAGCTGGTTGGTAGGCGAGTGAGGCGCTGTCTAAACGCTGCGGTTGGCCGTCAGGGAGGTGGCCATCCATTCGACTACGACTTCACGGGATATCGCCACGTCGAGAACAAAGACGCCGTCCTCGTGGTTGTCCAGCCATTCCCAAAGGGTCTCTAAATCTGCAAGCGCGCGGACTTTACATCCGTCTGCGCCGAGGGCGCGGCCGATGGCGGAGAAGTCGACTTCGTCGATGAGCATTGCGGCGGGGTCGAGGCCCTTGGAAGCGTATTGATGAAGTTCCGCTCCATAGGCAGCATCGTTCATGGCGATAACGACACCCCGGCGTGTGACCCGAAGGAAAGTCTCAAAATCTGCCATTCCCATAAGCCCACCGCCGTCCCCGGTGAAAAACACTGTGGTACGGTCAGGCCGCGCCACCGAAACGCCTGGCGCTGAGGCAAAGCCGAGGCCAATTGACTGGAAGGCGGTTCCCACCAGGACCATTGCCTGCGGATCTGGAACGGACAGGTACATGGGGGCCCACCCCATGAAATGCCCGCCGTCCATCACCACTGATCGGTCGGGCGGGAGGATTCCTTCGAGGGCAGCTACGACGGCCCGGGGATTAAGGCGGCCATCGGGTCCGAACTCCGCGGGGTCTTCCACTTGGTTCCGGCAAGCGGACACTTTCATCGGCAACGTGCGGGATTGCTGCCCGCCATGTCTCGGAATGCTCGACCACCGGTACCCTGCCGTTGAGTGCTTCAAGAAACGGACCGAGGTCCGCGCGAATGTACTCGCTCACCAGGTGGTGGGAATTGGCGGGTTCGTTGTCGATGCGGATAACTCTGGTGTCGGCACCGAAAGCGGTTCCATAGCGGGTTTGGAAGGAGTTCATGGAAGCGCCTGCTACGAGCACGACATCGGCCTGTCGGGCTAGTTCGAGACGGTGGTCTCTGGCAAAACCTCCGACGATGCCGATGTTCCAGGGGCTGTCGAAGACGTTGGCGGCCATGACTGAATTCATGAACAGGGCTCCAAGACGATCACCGAGCTCTTTCAGCGGTGTCGTTGCTTTACCCAACAGCACTCCACGCCCGGCGATCAGGAGGCGACGTTCGGCGTTAAGCAGGACCGCTGCGACCCGATCGATGTCCTCCCTAGACGCGGTCCAGGTGTCCTTGATCGGGAGGGGATCGAGGTCGGCTTGCTGTGTCAACGGGGCGGTTGCCAAGTCGTAGGGAAGGGCCAGAACCACAGGCTGGACCTTCCGCAGAGCCAGGTCGAATGCCCGATGTGTGTCATCGCCGTGGCATTGGCCGGATCCGCGACCAGCGTTGTCACACTAAGTGCCTGGGCGGAAGCGGTCTGATCGATGTCGAAGGTGCGGGGCCCAGTGCTCGGGGCGTCTCCAACGATGAGGACCAGAGGCACCCTTGCCAGGCGGGCCTCCGCCAAGGCGGTGAGTGTGTTGGTAAATCCTGCGCCGTATGTCGTGGTGGCGGCGGTGATCCGGCCCGTTGCACGGAAGTATGCATCTGCCATGGCTACAGTGGCTGCTTCATGCCGTGCTGACGTGAAGGGAAAGCCCTGCCTGGTCAGGTGTGAGATGACGTGGGCATTGCCGTTGCCCATAAGGCCAAACAGGTGGTCGGTGCGTTCCGCGACAACTTCGGCGACGGCTGAGGAAACGGTGTTGTCGAAGGTGCCGGGCATGGCGGTCACAGGTTGTCTTCCCTTCCGATTGACGGCTGGGGGACGTCGGCGATCGCTTCTGATTCCAAGCGAAACGGTGGGTGGAGGCCGGCCTGAATGGTGACGCGGGCGGGAGGATTGTGGGGGAACACTTCGGACCAAACCTCATTGAATACTGCGAAGTCATTGAAGTCGGATAAATAGGTGCGCACGAAGGCGACGTCATCAAGGGTGCCGCCGGCTTCCTCCACTAGGGTTTTGATGTTGTGGAAAACTTGTCGGGCCTCGTTCTTGAATGTCTCGTTCATTGGTACCCAGTCGGCGTTGACGCCAACCTGTCCCGAAAGATACAGGGTGTCTCCTGCCCACCGGTACGGGGCCGCGGGTGGGGCGGTCACGGCTTTGTCCGGCATGCCTAGATCCTTCCCGCGAGCTGGAACGGAAGAATGTGTTCGGGGATGACGCGGTCGACAATCATTGAGGTCAGACCGGCCGCGGTGGCCGGGGCCAGGGTGACACCGAGCATGCCGTGGCCTGCTGCGACGTAGAGACCTTCCTGGCTGGGGACGGGGCCGATGAAGGGGAGGCTGTCCGGCGTGGACGGCCGCAGGCCACCACGGCCTGTAGTGATGTTTGCCGACTCCGGGGACCATCCGCCCATGTATGGTCGGGTCTGCTCAATGAGCTGGGTGATGCGACGTTGAGGCACGTCGTTCCCCGATCCGGGCAGCTCGAAGAAGCCGGCAATACGGACGCCCTTTTCAAGTGGGGACAGTCCAAGCTTTGCTTCCATGAGGTACAGAGCGTGGCGCGGCGGCACTCCGGACCCTTTCAGGTCCACCGAGTAACCCTTGGCACCAATGATAGGCAGTTTGACCTTGACTGAAGAGAGCAGTCTGTTGGCTGCCGCGCCCAGCGCTACGACTACGTTGTCCGCTTCCACCGGGCCCTGCTGAGTGTGGAGGGTCCACTTCGATCCTGAACGGGACATGGATGAAACCGGGCGGTCTTCGTGGACCTTCACGCCAAGTTCTGTCAGCCGGGTCACCAGCCCGGTCAGGAGTGCGTCCGGGTCGACGAAGCGGTCTATCAGTGTGTGGGCTGCTTCCTGGATGTCTGGTCCGACTGCAGGGTCCATGGCGCGGGCCTCTGCGGGCGTCAGGTACTCGATCGTGCCCTTGAATCCCATCGGTGTCAGCTGGTCGAAGAGCTGCCGGAACCAACCTAATCCTCCCGGCTGGAGCGCGAGAGCCAGGATCCCTGCTTTCTGCATTTCGAATTCGACGCCGTCCTCATGGAGTTGGTCGAACAGATCCAGGGTGTGCTCGTTAAGGTTCAAAAGCGCCTTGACGCCGCGTTCGTAGGCGGCTGGTCGTGCTGCACGGCTGAAGTTCCACAACCATTTGATCCACGCCGTGTCCGGGCGGGGCCGGATGGTCAGGGCTCCGTCCTTATCGAACATGTGCCTGATGCCGGTCGCGACGATGCCCGGGGATGCAAGGGGGGTGGAAAGGGAGGGCGTGACCCATCCAGCGTTGACCCCGGACGCCGAGCTTCCGATGCGGCCACCTTCGAGTACGATCACGTCTTCACCACGTCGGGTTAGGCTCCATGCTGTGTTGAGGCCGATGACTCCCCCGCCGATGATTGCAGTTGTCATGGGTTTGTTCCTTTGATGGTTTGGGCTAGAGCAGGGCAAGAGCCTGCTCGGTGGTGATCCGCTGATAAGTCTCGATGGGTTTTCCGTCAGCAAGGCGCTGGCGGCGGCGGGCTTGAGCTTGGGCCAGGCCCTCTGCACCGACTTCGTCGAACCGATCCAAGAGCGATCTGGCCCAGTAATGGGTCTGGGCGAGCGTTCCAGGGCCAGGAAGTGCCGTCGGTAACTGTTCAGGGCGCAGGTTCCGGTACCAGTCCAGGCTCCGCCTCGGTTCGGTTGCCCGTTCCACGCTTCGTTCCAGCACATCGTCCAGGGCCCGAATGGCCAGGTCGCTCCCGGAGACTTTGCCGTTGGAGCTGTAGAGAAATGAGGCAGTGGTTCGTTCGCAGAAGCTATTGATCTCCGACCAGGGGGCACCGGAGGCCTCAAGTTCGGCGGTCGCGTCTATCGAGGCTGCCGCTAGGCTGCCGGGCAGCGCCAGAGCAGTAATGGCTCGGTCGTTAATGGCTTCCAGAACTTCCAGGCTGTCCCTGCCGGTGAACACTTCCTTACGTGGTGGCCAGAAGTCCAAGGGTCTGTGGTCCCCGTACCGTCCACCTACATGGAAGAGATAGATCTCGGGGTACTGCGGTGCTTCGGTACGGCGCGATGGCGCCGCGTCATAAAAAGATGTGACCGCCAGTTGGATGAGCAGACTTGCCCCGATGGCGCCGAAGGGCTCGTTGACCAGGATTCCCAGCCGGCTCGCTGCTCCCCAGCCGGGAAGTACCTCCGCCCGGGTTGCCGGGCGGCCCTCAAGGGTCAGGGCGAACATGGACTCGTTCACTTGTGTGGCCAGATGCATGAGGCCTCCCGCCTGCTCTTACTGCTGCTTTGTGTACTTGGCGTCGTCGGCGCCGTACTCGGCCAGGACCTTCTGGACGGTGCCGCCGCTCTGGATCTTTTTGATGTAGTCCTCAAGCGCCTGGCCGAGCGCGGTGTTGTCCTTGGTGTGGGGGAAGTTCACCTGTCCACCCTGGGTCAGTTCCGGATACTTCTCGTCGGATTCAAGTGGCACCACCTTCAAGTTGCTTTCGTTCCGTGCCTTCACCTGATAGCCCATTTCCACGGCTGTGCCGACACCGGCGTCGATACGTCCTGCTTTGAGGTCTTGAAGGATGGCATCGGCCGTCTGGTACTGCTTGACGTGGTCGCTGCTTATCGCCGCCTCCAAGGGGGCGACGTAAACGGATCCCCCGACCACTCCCACAGTCTTTCCCTGCAGTGAATCCACTGTGCCCAAACCGGCGGAGGACACAATCCCGTTGTAGTTGAACCACACGGACGAGGTTTGTCCGATGGATTTGGCTCGTTCGGGGGTTGCGTACCAGCCGCCGGCGGCGACGTCCGCCTGCTTCTCAGTCATAGCCGCAACCGCGGCGGGGCCTCCGAGGCTTCGGAAGTCGACGGAGAGGCAGGCACGCTTGGCGAATTCTGTGTAGAAAGAGCCGTCGATCCCGCCGGCCTCGGACGAGCCGGGCCTGATGTCGACGTAGGGCAGGGTGCCGACTGCAGCGACGATCAGCTTGCCCTTTTCAATGGTTTCGAAGTTCCATTCTGGTGTGCAGTCCGCTGCGGAACTGCCGGTGGTGGCCTGCATGCAGCCGGTCATGGATATGGCCAGCGTTGCCGAGGCGATGAGGGCAGCAACAACGGTACCCTTTTTGGGCATTTTGACTCCTAGTGGGTGCGGATTTAAGAAACGGTGTTGAGGGACGGGGTTATGCTCGGGGACTTGATCTTGACGGTCCCCTCGATGCGGTGCTGGACGATCCTTGCGACAAGCGCGATACCGACTGCAACCAGCAGGTACATCACCGCTGCGATGAGCATGAAGTGCAAGGTGTCAAAGTGGAGTGTGCCTTCGTCGTAGGCCCTGCTCGTTAGTTCCCTAAGACCCACGCTGTAGGCGAGGGCAGTCGCCTGAAAAACGATGATCGAGAAGCCAAGGACCGGCGGAATAACGATACGGATAGCCTGAGGGAGGATGACCAGCCGGAGAGTTTTCCACCTGCTCAGCGACAGTGCTGCGGCCGCTTCATGCTGCGCGGCGGGTACGCCTGCCAAGGCGCTGCGGAAGATATCCGCCGTGTAGGAAGCAGTTGTGTACCCGAATGCGACCACGAGTGCCGGGAAAGCATCCATGACGATGCCCAGCGAAGGCAGTCCGAAGTAGAACAGGTAGAGAGTTACCAGCGCGGGGAAGCCCCTACCGAGCTCGGTCAGCAGCGCCACAATGATTCGAACCGCACGGTTGCCTTCGAAGAGGGCCAATCCTGCTGCCAGGCCAAGGGGAAGACCGACCGCCAGGGAAACCACCATGAGCTGGATGCTCAGACCGAGTCCGGGAAACAGGGCAAGGATGTCGTCAATCATTATGCGAACCTCACTTTTCCGCGCTGGGACCTGCCCGCAACTGCCCGCGCGAGCAAGCCCACGGGGATGCTCAGGGCCAAATATGCCAAACCAAGCAGGAAGAATGCGGTGAAACCGTCAGTCCCTCGCTGGACGATGTCGTTGGCCAGATAGGTCATTTCCTGGACCCCTATAAGGGAGGCCAATGCGGTGTCTTTCAGCAGATGGATACCGTAGGAGGCACAGGTGCTGATAATCACGGGAAAGGCTTGCGGAAGGATCACGAGACGCATCGCGGCCCATCTCGGGACACTGAGCGCGGCCAGGGCCTCCCGCTGAGACTTCGGCACTGCATCCAGGCCGGCCCTGTAGGCCTCAGCGAGGTAGGCCGAGCCGACAACACCGAAGGTGATAACCGCGGCACTGATGGGAGTGAATTTCGCTCCTCCCACGGTGACGCCGAAGTACACGATAAACAGCCATACCAGCGGTGGGACACCACGCAGAATCGTGATCCACACCGCGGCAAGACCAGACAGCAGGGAGTTGCTGGACCTGCGTGCGGCTGCGACCGCAACTCCCAACACTGCTGCAAGCAGGAAAGACACACCTGTAACCAGCAGAGTGAAGCCCATCGAACGGAGGAAAATTTCCAAGGTTAGATTCAGGGTCACAACCCCTCCTCCAGAACCGCGGAAAGAAACTGCTTGGTGCGTTCGTGACGCGGTGCGTGGAATATCTGTTGCGGCGTGCCCTGCTCGACGATGTTGCCATCAGCGAAGAAGACGACGCGGTCTGCAACGTGCTCCGCGAACTGCATTTCGTGGGTAACGACCAGCATGGTCACCCCAGTTGCGGCGACATCACGCATCACCCGGAGAACCTCTACACGCAGTTCCGGGTCGATGGCGGACGTTGGCTCATCGAAGAGGAGGATCTTGGGGTCCAAGGCCATTGCGCGGGCGATGGCGACGCGTTGTTGCTGGCCGCCAGAGAGCTGGGCTGGCTTGTGGTCCACTCGGCTTGCCAGGCCGACCTTGGTCAGCAGGTCAAGGGAACGCTCATCCGCCTGTTTCTTTGTTCGTCCCAAGGCGTGGATCTGCGCCAGTGAAACATTTTCAAGCGCAGTCTGGGTCGGGAAGAGGTTGAAGGACTGAAAAACCATGCCGACTTCCCTACGCAACTGCTGTAATTCCTGGCGTCTTGGCCGGCCACCGTCTTTCCACACATCCCGGCCGTTGATCCGCAGCGTTCCGCGGGTCGGAGTTTCGAGCAGGTTCAAGCAGCGAATAAAGGTACTTTTACCCGATCCGCTGGGACCGATGATGGCGACTACCTCGCCTTCCTTGACTGCAAGGTCCACCCCTTCGAGGACCTGATGGTGGCCGTAGGACTTATGCAGGCCAACTACTTCAGTGGCCAGCGTCGTTGGTGTCTGGGTGAGCATTAGAACCCTCCACAGGGCTATCTATGGCTTACGTCACACAATCGGTGACTTTCCTCCAATGTACTGACCCCCCGGGCAGCTTTCTTTAGACTGATGTAAATGCTCTTTCATACAATTGTTTAGGAATGCCGTGCTTGACCTTCAAGGGCTCACCGATGACCTCTGCGAGAAGCTGGGCCGTTCCATTGCAGTGGACAACCGATACATAGAGGTCATCGCGGCCAGCGCCCAGATCGGCGAAATCGACCGAATCCGCTCTGAAGCCATCCTCAACAGACGCACCGAGCCAGAAATCGTGGAGTACGTCAAGTCCCTGGGCATCGCCCAAGCAGACCGCCCTGTCCAGGTCCCACCCCACCCTGACTTGAATACTCTCGCCCGCTGGTGCTTCCCGCTTCGGCAGGCGGGCCGGCTCCTGGGATTCCTCTGGATCATCAACCATCCGCCGCTTACGGACCACGAGTTCAGCCTTGCCACACGCTATGCCACAGAAATCGCCTCGATTCTCGCCCGAAATATCGAGCAGGCCGACACCATCCTCCGTACCAGTGTGCAGCTGACGAATGATCTCCTGCGGGAGGGTGACGTTGGAGCCCTTGAACTCGCGGGCCGGTCAGGAATGCTTGTCACGCTCGGGCAAGCCACCGTCTGGAGCATGCTCCCCTCAGCCGAGAAGGGCACCCATACAGCTGTCACCACCGCAGACCTCTTCGCACTGCTTGCAGACCTTTTGGCCACCACCCACCCGGGTAGCTTCGTCGGCGCCCCAATCGAAGACCGACTGGTGCTGGTTGCCAGGAACTCGGTGGACGGCCGTGACCACCAGCCTCTATTGACCGCCGCTCAACTTTCCTGCCGACGCAAACATCTCCGGCTCCGCGCTGTCGGTGGTGCCGACATGGCAGAGGGCCTGAGCCCGAAGGAAGCACTTGAACGAGCCACCTTCGCTGCCACAGTCGCCCGATGGGACGGCCACGAAGAGGTCCGGCGATGGGAGTCGCTCGGCGCCTGGACACTCCTCAGAGGCCACCCCTGGTCGTCCGAGCTAATCCGATCGATCAGCCCCTCAGCGCACAAGCTCATTCAGCTCACCAAAGCCGATCTTTGGGAAACGCTCCTGATCTACTTCGAAAGCGGGGCGAACGTCCAAGCCACCTGCCAGACCCTCCACATCCACAGGGCGACCCTCTACTACCGCCTCGGACGCATTAAGGAAATCGCCGGCGAAGAGATCCTGAACTCAGGATGGGAACAAGCTTCGGCGCAGCTGGCATTGCGGGTATGGAGCGCGCGCCAGCGAGCACACTGTGAAGGCCGACTTACCCCTCTCTAACTGACCAACCACTGATCCACTCCCCTGCAATGCATCGCGACTCGTTACTTCGATGCCGATAGTCATGGTCGTTGTGCGACAGGGAGCAGCCCGCCAGATACTCAATGGGCTTGCCCGGCCGGTGAGGGCATACCAACCGAACAACGGAAGGTCCGCCAAGGTAACCGAAGCCACCGAGAAGTATCCCTTCCTGATCAAACTGGAGGGCTACTACCTCTGGCCAGAAGCCGACAAGGGGGGATGGAAACTGGACCAGAGCCGCGTTCAGTGGGGAATTGCTGCCGCCCAACCACGAGCACCTTAGTGGTCGTCGAAATCAGCAACGGCGGATATCTCGGACAGAGACCGCGAGTTCCTCGACGCGATAGCTACCCAGGATGGGCCCTCTGCCGCCGGTCAGATGGGCGCCATCCTCAAGGCCAAGCCCAACGCCATTTTCCAAGTACCGGAACAGGCTCATCGCTGCGGGCCTGATCGAGTCCGCAGGCTACGGCCAAGTGGACTTCGCAACCCCGGACTCCGCCAGACGGAAGGTCCATATTGGCGCTTGGAAAGGGTTGGGTGAGTCGCTGCAAAAGAGGCTAAGGAAACATCCAGCCTGCTCTTTGTTCCCCTGCCCATCCTCGCGGGTGCGAATACTTATGGCCTGGCCGCAATACCCACACGCCTTTGCGCCGGGCCCAGACTCTATCGCCGCGGCAGATGGCGGATAGTAAGCCTATGGACTAGTCAATTGAGCTGCGCCGCGCTGGAGCGATGCTAGTGCCTGCTTTTGAAGCTGCGGAGTGAAGCGATGC
Organism: Arthrobacter sp. NPDC093128; assembly: GCF_040683875.1. NCBI lineage: Bacteria > Bacillati > Actinomycetota > Actinomycetes > Micrococcales > Micrococcaceae > Arthrobacter > Arthrobacter sp. NPDC093128. The sequence goes on along the minus strand of NZ_JBFBEY010000022.1, from coordinate 69,445 downwards.
GTGGGCAAGTAGACGGCCAGCATGGCAATGAGTTGTCCATCTTTGATGGCTGGGACACCGAGTCCTGCGAGTCCTTCCTCGAGCTCGTCCACGACAACGGAGTATCGGCGCTGGCGGACATCCTCAATGACAGCCATGAGTTGGCCCAGCTCTGAAATGGTCTTGGGTGTGTGGGAAACGAGCTCCATCCTGCCTATGACTCGTTCAGATTCGGCGGGAGGAAGCTCGGCTAGGAGCAGGCGGACGAATCCCGAGGCGACTGAACTAATGGTTTCGCCAGTCCAGGGGGAATGTACGCCGACGAGCTTGGGGCCTCTGACTTCTTCGATGACCCGGGCTGTTGCCGGCCCGGTGGGGACAGCCAGCATGGACGTCTCGCCGGTTTCCGCTGTGATCTGTTCAAGAATGGCACCGCTGCGTTCCTGGAGTCCGGAAAGTGGCGCCACCGCATTTGTTAGCCGCATGATGGTGGGCCCAAGGATCCATTTTCGGTCTTGTCCCGGTCGCGAGACGGCGCCGGCGTCGAAGAGGGACGCCAGTAGGCGTGAGACGGTGGAGCGCGGCAGGTCCGCGTCGTGACAAAGCTCGGCGACTGATGCTCCGTGCGGATGCCGCGCGAGAAGTTCAAGCACGTCGAAGGCGCGGCGGAGGGACTCGTTGCGCCCAGTGCCTGGAAGCAGCGGGTTGGACAGCAGGGTGTCGCCATCGAGTGTCATATGAACGTCCCTTTTTGCGCCCGACATCAGTTGGATGCCTCGAGCATACTCCAGAACACAGTGACCGAATAACGGTTGCATTCTGACCGTCTGTCGGTCATAGTAGCTACAGCATGATTTTGATCACAGGGCGATGGGGCTCGAAGAGGTGTCTCAAAACCCGTCGTTCGCTAGCTTCCCTCGACGAGGAGTTCCGATGGCATCTGATATACACCACCCCGCAGGGCACGGGCCCGCAAGCGTCGTCTTCGAATCCGTCAGCAAGCGCTATCCGGACGGAACGGTAGGTGTCGACAGCATTGACCTTGAGTGCGAAGCGGGAAAGGTCACCGTCTTTGTTGGGCCCTCGGGCTGCGGTAAGACGACATCCCTACGCATGATCAACCGCATGATTACCCCTACAAGTGGACGCATTCTGATTGGGGGTCGCAACGCGTCAGACCTCGACGAGGGCACTCTCAGACGAGGCATTGGTTATGTGATTCAGAACGCGGGTCTCTTCCCGCACCGGACGATCGCGGACAACATCGCTACCGTTCCGGTATTACTGGGGACCAAGCCGCGGGTTGCGCGTCTTCAGGCAATAGAGCTCATGGAACGCGTCGGACTGGACCCGGCACTTGGGCGGAAGTACCCGTACCAGCTTTCCGGCGGTCAGCAGCAACGAGTCGGCGTCGCTCGCGCTCTCGCTGCCGACCCACCAGTACTTCTCATGGATGAGCCGTTTTCTGCGGTGGATCCTGTGGTTCGGCTGGACCTTCAAAATGAACTGCTGAGGCTGCAGCGCGATATCGGTAAGACGATCGTCTTTGTTACCCACGACATGGACGAGGCCGTCCGCCTGGCCGACCGGATCGTTGTCTTCCAGCGCGGCGGAACCATCGCACAGGCAGATACGCCCGAGAGGCTGCTTACTGAACCGGTCAACGCGTTCGTGCGCGACTTTACCGGCGACAGCGGCATCAAGTGGTTGTCCCTGATGAGCACGTCGGGCATCGAGCCACGAACAGAACGTGTGGTGTACGGGGCCGGTACATTCAGCGAACTCGATCAGTGGCGGCTCCAGGTCGATGACGATGGCCAAGCACTGGGCTGGCTTCGTCCCGGGGCAACAGCAGGCGATGAACTCGTGCCGTGCCGGCGCACCTTCGTTCTTGGAGTCGATGTCATGCGCAGCGCCCTCGATTCAGCGCTTTTGTCACCAGTCGGCCAGGCCGTAGCGACGGACAGCAGCCACCGGGTTCTTGGCCTCGTGGATTTTCCGTCCTTGGAACCGGCAATTAATAACCACCGGAGCCGTGTCCATGCTTGACGTGAATTGGATTATTCGAAATACCCCGCACCTATGGGAACTGCTGCAGCAGCATATCCTCCTCTCATTCGTTCCTGTCATTGTTGGCTTGGCATTGGCAGTGCCACTGGGGTTGGTGTGCGTGCGGTGGGGCTGGATGTATCCGGTTGCTCTGGCGTCCAGTTCGGCCTTCTTCGCAATTCCCTCACTGGCGTTGTTCGTCTTCGTGCTGCCTTTCACGGGGCTCACCCCGATGACGGCGATTCTTCCGCTGACCCTCTACACCGTGGCCCTTTTGCTCCGTAACGTCGTCGACGGCATTAGGTCCACAGATGAATCCGTCCGGCAAGCTGCTGCCGGCATGGGGTACGGCAGGATGCGCCGGCTCATTGCGGTTGAACTTCCGATTGCGACCCCGTTGATCCTGGGCGGCCTGCGCGTGGCTGCTGTTGCCAACATCAGCATGGTCTCCGTCGTGTCGGTGATCGGGCTGTCCTCCCTGGGCGACCTGTTCATTGATGGGACCCAAAGATTCTTCGCCACCCCCATCCTCGTCGGCATTGTGCTGACGGCAGGGTTGGCCGCAGCAACTGACCTCTGTCTCGTCGGTCTCCAGCGCGGACTCACTCCATGGTCCCGGGCAAGGAAAACGCAATGAACGTCATCGAACTCGTCACCGACTGGCTGGCCCTGCCCACGACATGGTCGGGGCCCGATTCCATCCCCACCCGGGTTACTGAGCACCTGCTTTACAGCGCACTTGCCATGCTGATAGCGGCCGCGGTCGCCCTACCTCTAGGCACCTTGCTCGGTCATCTGCATCGGGGACAAACCATCGTCCTGACCATTGCCAATACCATCCGTGCGCTGCCAACACTCGGCCTCCTTACCCTCGTCGTCATCCTCTCCGGAATCGGCTTCCTCCCCCCGCTGATCGCACTGGTGGTCCTGGCCATCCCGCCCATGCTGGTGAACGCCTTCGAAGGAGTCCGCAATGTCGATCCTGCCGTGGTTGACGCAGCACGGGGCGTGGGCCTCCGGGGCCCGGCGACCTTGCTGAAGGTGGAAATTCCAGTTGCCCTGCCGATCATCCTGCTCGGAGTCCGGTTGGCCGCCATCCAGGTCATATCCGCAGCCACCATCGCCGCTTACGTCGGCCTCGGAGGCCTTGGACGGTTCATCTTCGACGGACTCGGCCGCCGCGACTTCGGTCAGGTGGCCGGTGGATCCATCGTTGCCGCCATCCTTGCCATCGCCACCGAAATTTTCTTCATCCTCCTCGCTTCAGCCATCACCTCCCCAGGGGTCTCACGTAAATCCCGAGCAGCCCTACGCGGGCCCTTCATCACATCAGTCCTGCCACTACGAAAGAAGACCGCAACATGAAAATTCACTCCACTTTGACGATCGCCGCAGCCGCCGCCATGCTCGCACTGGCTTCAGGCTGTGCGTCCGACCCACTAAATGCCGGCAGCACCGCGGGAGCCGGGACTGCCGGCAGTGGTGAGAAGATCGTCGTCGGGTCTGCCAACTTCTCTGAGAACGTCATCCTTGGAGAGATATACGCCAAGGCTCTCGAGGACGCCGGATACGCCGTCGAGCGTAAGCTCAATATCGGTGCCCGCGAAGTCCTGTACGGACAAATCGAAAACTGTTCCATCAACGTGGTGCCCGAATATAACCAGGCGCTCCTCGCCTTCGTGGCACCGGACACCCAGGCGTCCGGCACTGACGCGGTGGACGCGGAGCTGGGCAAGACATTGCCTGCCAACCTGGGAATCCTCACCTCATCGCCCGCCCAGGATAACAACGCCGTTGCCGTCACCAACGCAACCGCTCAGCGCCTCAACCTGAAAACAATGGAGGACCTTGCCAAAGCGTCTTCCGGGATGACGTTCGGTGGCCCGACGGAATGGAAAACCCGTGCCGACGGCTATGCCGGCCTGGAGAAGGCCTACGGAATCGCATTCAAGGAATACAAGCTGCTGGACTACTCAGGTCCTATCACGATCTCGGCCCTTGATAAGGGCGACGTGGATGCAGCCCTCCTGTTCTCAACGGTTCCGCAGATCAAAGCCAATGGCTACACCGTGCTGGAAGACCCCAAAAACGCACTCGGCGTCAACAACGTAACGCCCTTGGTCTGCAAGGAGGCTGTGCCCGAAAAGGCACAGTCCGTCCTGAATGCTGTCAGCAAGTCCCTCACCACCGAGGAGCTTACTTCCATGAACGCCTCCTACGCGATCGACCACATGGACGCAGCGGACGTAGCCTCCGAGTGGGTTGGAAAGCAGGACCTGAAATGACAGTTAACACCAATAACGCCACCACCGCCGTCGCGGCCAGCAGCCCAACCAACCCCCAATGGTTCCGCCAGGTCCTGGGCCGCTATCCCACCGGGGTAGCACTGATCTCCTCCATGGAGGAAGATGGCACTCCGATTGGCATGGTCGTAGGGACCTTCACCTCCGTATCACTCGACCCGCCCCTGGTTGCCTTCCTCCCTGCCCGAACATCAACGTCGTGGCCCCGCATCCAGGCTACCGGCCGCTTCGCCGTCAATATCCTGGGCGCCAGCCAGGAAAACGTCTGCAGAGCCTTCAGCAGTAAGACCGGCGGCAAGTACGACAGCGTGAACTGGCATCCGTCCGAGTCCGGCACTCCATTTCTGGAAAAAGCAGTCGCACGGCTGGACTGCACAATCCAAAATGTGATGGACGCCGGGGACCATGAGATTGTTCTGGGCCGCGTCAACACCATGGACGTTGCATCCCTGGACCTGCCATTGCTGTTCCTCCAAGGTGGGTATGGCGGATTCACGCCCCACTCAATGGCCGTAGCAGGGCCTGACCTGGCCCGCGAACTCACCGTCGTGGACAAAGCCCGGCCGTTTATGGAGGACCTGGCAGCCAAGCTCGGCTGCGACTGCCTGATTGGCGGACGGGTGCGCGACGAATTCGTCCTACTGGCCAGCGCCGGACCCGGAAAAACCGACTGGATCTCCTCCATCGTCGGGCAGCGCGTCCCCGCGGCAGCGCCCTTCGGCCGCACGGCCATGGCATGGGCCAATGAAGCCGACATTCAACGATGGATCGACGCGTCCGGGACCATGAGCCGCTCCGAGGCACACTCAATGCTCGACGGTATCCGCACCAGAGGCTATTCCGTCACCGTGGGAGACGGTGAGTTCGGTTCGGGAACACCGGAGGCAGATGCTCGCGGGTTCATCGACCCCGGCGCCGAAGCCATCGGCTCCTTCCTTGACCAGAAAGTAAAGTCCATCGCCGCACCGGTATTGGCTCCCGACGGCACAGCTGTGCTGGTCCTCTCGCTCTACGGGCTCCCATCCGAACTGGACGCCGAGGCAGTCCAACGATGCGCCGATGAACTCCTCGCTGCGACACAGCAAATCGCGAGTACCGCACTTCAAGCCCACTGATAGACGACTCTGCTGACGAATTAGCAAGAACGGAACCCCCATGACTACGCCCTCCAAGCGGCACATGGCCCTAGGCCTACTGCTCTCGCCGGCCAGTTCGCACATTGCAGGCTGGCGCCACCCCGATGCCCTCTCCAATGCCGGATGGGACTTCCAGGACATTCTCGACGTCGCCCGCTCCGCTGAAGACGCGAAACTCGATTTTGTATTCCTCGCCGACGAGTTGTGTGCACCGGAGGGAGACGCTGAAACCCTGAGCCGGGACCCGGTAATCTACCGATTTGAGCCGTTGACCCTCCTCGCGGCCTTGTCCGTGTCCACCAACCGCATAGGGCTCGTTGCCACACAGACCACGACCTACAACGAGCCCTACCACATCGCACGCAAGTTTGCCTCCCTGGACCACCTCAGCAACGGACGGACCGGATGGAACCTGGTGACGTCCTACGTCGAGGCTGAAGCACGCAATTTCAGTCGTTCCGAGCACCTGAAGAACGCAGATCGGTATGAACGTGCGGAGGAGTTCTTCCGCGTTACCGCCGGGCTTTGGGACAGCTGGGACGACGATGCATTCGTCCTGAACAAGGAATCCGGGCGATACTTCGACCCTGAAAAGATGCACGTCTTGAACCACCAGGGCCAGCACTTCTCCGTCCGAGGCCCCCTGAATGTGCTGCGTCCGCCCCAGGGCCGCCCAGTGCAGGTCCAAGCAGGCTCTTCAGAAGCAGGAAAGAATCTGGCTGCCCAGTTTGCCGAAGTCGCCTTCACCGCGCAGAACAGCCTGCAAGCTGCCCTGGCGTTCAGCCAGGACCTGAAGGACCGCGCCGAAAAGGCGGGCCGCTCCCGTGACAGCATTCGCGTAATCGCCGGCGTGCAAACGATCATCGGCGCCACAGACGAGGAAGCTCAAGCAAAGTACCGCCAGATGCAGGAACTCATCCACCCTGAAGTCGGTCTTGCCCGCTTGTCACAGCTTCTGGGATTTGACCTGACCGATTACCCCTTGGACGAGCCTCTTCCTGACGTGATTCCTGAGACCGAGGCCTACAAGAGCCGCCAGCGACTCATCGTGGAGACAGCCCGACGCGAAAATCTGACCCTGCGCGAACTCTATTTGCGCGTCGTTGGTGCGTACGGGCACCGCGTCGTGATCGGCACCCCCGAGTCCGTCACCGCTGAACTCGCCGAATGGTTCGAAGCAGGCGCCGTGGACGGCTACATCCTCTCGCCACCGTACCTACCGGACGGATTCGACGACTTCCGCGAGCACGTACTCCCCCTGCTGCAGGAACGCGGGCTGTTCCGCAGCGAATACTCCGGCACAACGTTCCGCGACCATCTCGGGCTCACCAGGCCCGAGCGCGGAGAATTCCAGACACAGCAGCCGACCTTAACCCAGGTCTAAGTCCCCGGCTCTGGGGCCGGGAACCACTCCCGGCCCCAAGCCCCTCATTTCGGAACAACGCCCCTGCCGGAAGGACTACCTCGCAAGTCCCCGCACGCTTCATCCAGTCATCTTGGTCGGCATATTTGTACTGAATAAGGAGAGCTAACATCTGTCTTCACTCCGGCACCTATGCCGTGTCACATCAGCATTATGTCTTTCAAACCTCTGCAAAAAGTGATTTCTATCCGCATTTCCATAATAGCAACGCTCAAAAATCGTTTTTTGGGGATAATTATTGGAAATAGTGATCTATCCAGGACGGGACAATGACGATCTCCGCAAACCCTAAGACGCCCGAGAAGGCTCCGGTTACGCCCGCCGAGGACTCCATTCCGGTGTCGGTGCTCAAATTCGGCATCACGGTGGAGGACTACATGCTCCCCGCGCACCACCCGATTCAGATGGTAGACCAGGACGGCAACCTCGTCCCCCTTGACGATCAGGGCGCCCAACCCGGCCACGAATATCCCATTCCTGGAGACCAGGAGCTAGTAGCTGCCTACGAGCAGCTGGTTATTGGACGTAGGGTTAACGACCAGAACTCGGCCCTGGTCCGCCAGGGGCGCATGGCTGTCTATCCATCCAGCCACGGTCAGGAAGCATGCCAAGTAGCAGCAGCCCTCTGTCTCTCGGACGGGGACTGGTTGTTCCCCACCTACCGGGATTCTGTGGCCGTAATGGCCCGCGGTGTCGGCGCCGTACAGGTGATGACCTTGTTCCGAGGTGACTGGCACGGCGGGTACAACCCTAACGACCACAAAGTGGGAATCCAGTCCACACCCCTGACCACTCAGCTCCTTCACGCTGTCGGCGTAGCCCACGCCGCCAAGCTGCGCGGTGAAGAAACCGTTGTCTTGGCTATGTGCGGGGACGGGGCGACCAGTGAAGGCGACTTCCACGAAGCATTGAACTTCGCGGCTGTTTTCAAACTCCCCGTCATCTTCTTCATACAAAACAACAAGTACGCCATTTCGGTGCCTTTGGCACAGCAGTCCGTCGCCCCGTCTCTGGCGCACAAGGCAGTGGGCTACGGGATGGCAGGAGAACGCGTCGACGGCAATGACCTCGTCGCTGTCCTGGCAGTACTGGGCCGGGCAGTGAAACTGGCCCGTGAAGGTTCAGGTCCACTTCTCGTCGAGGCACACACGTACCGAATGCAGGCGCACACCAACGCCGACGATGCCACTCGCTACCGCCAGGACAGCGAGGTCGCCGAATGGCTAGCCAAAGACCCCCTAAGCCGGATGACGACCTACCTCACTAAAAAAGGCCTGTTGGACAACGAACTTGAAACGCAGATAGCCGAAAGGGCCGAAGTAGTTGCTGCCCAACTCCGGGACGGGCTCAACGAAGACGTCGCCGTGGACCCCCAGGACCTCTTCAAGTACGTCTTCTCCTCCCCGACCCCGCAACTGAAGGAACAGTCGGCACTCCTCGCCGACGAACTCTCCCGGGAAGAAGCAACCAAATGAGCCCCACCATCACAACTTCCTCCGAAGCCAACGGCAACGTCAGTGCCGCCACCGCCCCGGCTGCTGCCCGCGCGGCCGCACCTGAAAACGGACCGCAGTCAGCGACCCTCGCCAAGGCAATCAATACAGCCATGGTCGACGCGATGAACAACGACAACTCAGTCATCGTTTTCGGCGAGGACGTCGGAACGCTAGGCGGGGTCTTCCGCATCACTGACGGTCTGACCAGGACGTTCGGTAACCAACGGTGCTTCGACACTCCTTTGGCAGAATCAGGCATCGTGGGTATGGCCGTGGGCATGGCCATGAACGGCATGCGGCCTGTAATCGAAATGCAGTTCGACGCATTTGCTTACCCCGCGTTTGAACAAATCGTCAGCCACGTGGCCAAAATGCATAACCGCACCAAGGGCGCCGTGAAACTGCCTATCGTGATCCGGATCCCGTACGCCGGAGGCATTGGGGGCGTCGAACACCACTGTGATTCCTCCGAGGCCTACTACGCCCACACCGCCGGACTGAAGGTGTACGCACCGGCCACCGTGGCCGACGGGTACCGCATGCTGCGCGAAGCCATCGATTCCGATGACCCCGTCATCTTCCTGGAACCCAAAAAGCTCTACTGGTCCAAGGACCTCGTAGACCTGCAGGCCCTGCGCGACCAGCATGCAGCCAACACCGAGGCGGGCACCTCAACTGAGGGCCGTGCGGCCGTCGCCCGCGCAGGGACTGACGCTACCCTCATCGCTTACGGCCCCTCCGTTCCAACGGCCCTGGCCGCGGCTGCTGCAGCCGCCGAAGAAGGGCGTTCCCTGGAAGTCGTAGACGTCCGCTCGATCGTCCCCTTCGATGACGAAACCGTCAACGCATCCGTACGCAAGACGGGGCGCGCCATAGTGATTGCCGAAGCCCACGGTTTCGCGTCCGTGGCCTCCGAGGTCGTAGCCCGGGTCCAGGAAAACTGCTTCCACTACCTCAGAGCACCCATCCGCCGTGTCACCGGCTTTGACGTTCCCTACCCGGCACCAAAACTAGAGCACTATTACCTGCCCGGCGTGGACCGCATCCTCGACGCCGTCGACGACCTCCAGTGGGAAGACTAATTATGAGTGAACCAAACGTATTCCTCCTCCCTGACCTCGGAGAAGGCCTCACCGAAGCGGAACTGGTCAACTGGCTCGTCTCCGTCGGGGACGAAATCCGCGTAGACCAGCCAATAGCCGAAGTGGAAACAGCGAAGTCCATGGTTGAAGTACCGTCGCCCTACGCCGGCATGGTCGCCATCCTTCACGGAGAACCAGGGCAGACACTCGACGTGGGAAAGCCACTCATTTCCGTGAATGCCGCGGGCACTCCTGCCAGCCTGCCCCGCGCCGATATCGGCGCCACACCAGCTGCAGACGCCGCCGCAACTGCCTATCGGGAAGAAGAAAAGGCCGGCTCTGGGAACGTCCTGATCGGCTACGGCACCCCGGGAGGGCATGGTCAGGCACGCCGCAGCCGGCCGCGTAAAGCCGCTGCTACCACCGCCGGTGCTAACGTGTCGGCACCGGCATCCACTCCACCGAGCCAGGGAAGACCCGGAACCGTCAGCTCGCCCCTCGTTCGCAGGATGGCCCGAGAGAATGGAATCGACCTAAACTCGCTTATCGGCACAGGAACAGCCGGTTTGATAACACGGCGTGACGTGGAATCGGCCATCTCAGCTCCCTCCTTGCCAACAACACCCGTGGCCGCGCCCACAAAAGAGGCGCCGGCAGAAGCGCCGGTGACCGGGACCGATCCAACTTCCCGCGACACAGACATCGACTCCCGTACTGGACTTCGTATTGCAGCAAGGACGCCGGTTAAGGGCGTGCGCAAGGCGGTGGCGGCCAACATGTCTCGCAGCCGAACGGAAATCCCCGAAGCCACAGTCTGGGTTGATGCCGACGCAACTGCACTAGTAGAGCTGCGGGAGGGTATGAAGAAGCAGAATGCCGACAACACCCCTGGGCTGCTTGCCTTCATTGCCCGTTTCGTCACCTCCGGCCTCAAGAAGTACCCGGAGCTGAATACCCGGTTCCAAACCGCACACGAAGCGGAAGACAGTGAGCTGAAGGAAATTATCGGTTTCGATGGGATAAACCTCGGGTTTGCAGCGCAAACCGACAGGGGACTCGTAGTTCCCTCTATCCGCAACGCCGACAAACTCAGCGCCCGCCAACTGGATACCGAAATCCGCCGCCTCAGCAAGGTTGCACGCGAAGGTAAAGCGACACCGGCTGAACTAGGCAGCGGCACCTTCACACTGAACAACTACGGCGTCTTCGGTGTAGACGGATCAGCCGCAATCATCAACTACCCCGAAGTCGCAATCCTTGGCGTAGGCCGCATCATCGACAAACCGTGGGTAGTCAATGGAGAAATAGCCGTCCGAAAAGTTGTCGAGCTGACGCTCGTATTTGACCACCGCGTTTGTGACGGCGGAGCGGCCGGCGGATTCCTACGCCACGTCGCCGACGCCATCGAGAACCCCACTTCAGCGTTGGCCGACCTATAGCCAACGAGCCCCATCATGGATGGGCAACCTTCACAGCCTTCGAAAAGAGGGCGAAGAATTTAGCCGGACGCGCCCCACAGGACGATGAAGCGAGTCCCCAGGTCCCTCCAGCACGGGAGCAAGAGGAGCGCACCCCGGTCCCCGACCCTCAAGTCGCATAACGTCGAGCCGGTGTATGCCTTCTCCGAGGTTCTTGCGTCCTGCCAGAAGGACCATGCCGTGGTGGCGGTGCAGGGCGACCAGGTGGTGGGCGGCGCCGTCGGACGCGCCGCCCACGACGATGGCTGGATCGCCTTCCTGGCCACGCTGCCCGAGTACCGCGGCCGCGGCATCGGCACCTCGCTGCTGGCCGCCGTCGAAAACCGGATGGCTCCGCATGGGCTGGACAAACTCTCCGCGCTGATGCCCGAATCAGAAACCCGGGTGGAAGCGTTTTTGGGGCTGCGGCTTCGCCCTGAAGGCCTTGGCCGAACTGGCAACGGCAGGCTGGATCGAGGCCGTCGGAGCCCGCGCCCCCGGGCTGGGTTCCATCAGTGCATGTGTTGACTGACCAAGGAATCATCGCCGCTGTCTGCCTCGCCATGCCCCTCGCTCGAGTAACCGAATCCCCTGGTAAAGACCACGGCGAAGAGGTCATCAAGGCAGCGCGACGGATAGCAGAGGCTATGGAGAGACGAAACTGAACCTTCTTGACCGCCTCGGCCTGACATAGCTCATCCAGAAGGCCTACGCCGACGCGGCCTGGACCTGCACCGTGCGTTCCAATCAACACGTCCCGGCGGGATGGCGGGGGCTGGTCAGTTGAGGTACACCCCAACCTGATGACGATGGTTGTGACGCGTTTTACGATTCCCACCCTGGCTTCCAGAACCTGAGTGAACATGAGGCTGCCGCTGCCCACGACCGGGGACAATTCTCATTGGTTGCCCACTGCTACTGCTGCCAGGGAGATACTCCAACGGCTCCCATTCCCAGCCGTGGATAACCAGAATTGACCCCAGCCGTGGACCGTCTCCCTTGTAGGAAGCAACGGGTGATCCAGACATGGCCAGGCTGACAGAAGGTCCATTATCGGCGTTCCAAAAGTGGGGGGGAGTGCCTGTAAAAGGGGCTGATTTCTGCCATCATTTCGTGGCGTTTCTCCCCAGACTTTGGAAGTCAGAACTGCTCAGCCAACACCCGGTTCACGGCGGGGATGGATCCCATCGTCACGGGCAAGGGCGGCTTTCGGAACACCGTTGCCGGCACGCTGGACCAATTCGGCTGCCCGTTCCGGTGTGCGGGTCTTTTTCTGTCCTTTGTGGACGCCGTGCTGTTGGCCAGGGATGCCTGCGTGTCAACCGCAACTTAGAAATGACCGGTGGCGGCATCTTGGTTTGCCTGTGTATCTTGCAACTCAGGTTGCAGTCCGGCGCTGGATTCCAGGCGTTTCCGCCGCGCGCCAGCAAGAGCTGGCCGCTTCATTGCCGACGAGTTCCGCTGCCTGCAACCGGGCATGGTGCTGCTCGGGGACCGGAACTTCGCCACCTACGGCTTCTTCCGTGAAGTGGCCGCCACCGGAGCTGACTTCCTGTTCCGCGCCAGGACCGGTCCCAACGCCATGAAACTGCCGGTCCTTCAGCAGCTGGCCGACGGTTCCTGCCTCTCCCATGCCCGCCAACGCGTGCGGCTCATCGACGCCGAACTCACCGTCACCACCGAGGCCAAAACGCTCACCGCCGGATACCGGCTGGTCACCACGTTGCTGGACCCGGTCCAGGCTCCCGCCCCGGGACTGGTCAGGCTCTACCATGAGCGCTGGGAGATCGAAACGGCCTACTGCGAATTGAAATCACGCATCCTGGCCGGCCGGGTGCTGCGCGGCCGGCACCCGGCCGCGGTCATCCAGGAGACCTGGGCGCTGCTGGCCTGCTACCAGGTGCTGCGCACCGCGATGATCGATGTGACGATGCAGCATCCCGGGATCGATCCGGACCGCTTGTCCTTCACCATCGGATTGAGGTCCGCCCGCGACCAGGTGGTCCAGGCCCGCGGGATCCTCACCGGAACCGTGGTGGACCTGGTCGGCCGCATCGGGGCGGCCGTGCTGGCCGAACCGCTGCCCGCCCGCCGCATCCGCTCCCGGCCCCGGGTGGTCAAACGCGCGATCTCCAAGTACCGCGCCAAGGAACGGGATGTCGACCGTCGAACCTATTCCGCGACACCCGACACCACGATCTTGACACGGGACCCCGGACCCTAACCGAACGGCATTGGGGTTAGCCGACGCCCAGGTAGGCTTCCTTGATCGCCGGGTTGACCAGCAACTCCTTTCCGGTGCCGCTGTGGGTGATCTCCCCCGTCTCCAGCACAAATGCCCGATCGGCCCGTGCCAGCGCCTGGTTGGCGTTCTGCTCCACCAGCAGCACCGTGGTGCCCTGGCTGTTGATCTCGGTAATGATCTTGAAGATCTGCCGGATGAACTGCGGGGCCAGGCCCATGGAAGGCTCGTCCAGCAGCAGCAGCTTGGGACTGGACATCAGCGCCCGGCCGATGGCGAGCATTTGCTGCTCGCCGCCGGACATGGTGCCGCCGTACTGCTTCTGCCGTTCCTTCAGGCGCGGGAAGAGGTCAAAGACACGTTCCATGTCCGCGCCCATGCCGCTGCGGTCCTTGCGGCCGAACGCGCCCATGTCCAGGTTCTCCATGACCGTCATGCCAGGGAAGATTCCCCGACCTTCGGGCGCCTGGGAGATTCCCTGCGCCACCCGGATATGGGCCTTCATCTTGGTGATGTCCTCGCCGGCGAACCGGATGGTGCCGCTGGACGGGTTCAGCAGACCGGAGATAGCTTTCATCGTCGTGGTCTTGCCGGCACCGTTGGCGCCGATCAGCGAGACAATCTCGCCCTCGTTGACAGTGAAAGGACATGTCCCGGATCGCCTGGATCCGGCCGTAGTGCACGGATACCTTATCGAGCTCAAGCAAGGTCATCTTCGGGCTCCCCCAGGTAGGCGGCAATTACACGCGGGTCTTCACGGATCTCGGCGGGAGCGCCATCGGCAATCTTCTTGCCGAACTCCAGGACCACAATCCGGTCCGTCACGCCCATCACCAGTTTCATATCGTGCTCGATGAGCAGCACTGTGTAGCCGTCGTCGCGGATGGTCCGGATGAGCGTCATCAGCTCTTCCTTCTCCGCCGGGTTGAAGCCGGCCCCGGGCTCGTCAAGGCACAGCATCTTGGGATCCGTGGCCAGCGCCCGCGCAATTTCGAGCCGGCGCTGGTAGCCGTAGGGCAGGTGCCGGGAGAGGAAGTGCGCGTGGTCGGCGATGCCAACGAACTCCAGCAGCGCCATGCCGCGCTCCACGGCGGACTTCTCTTCGCGGATATGCGTGGGCAGCCGCAGCAAGGCACCTCCGACGCTGGTTTTGTGCCGTGCGTCAAGCCCGACGACGACATTCTCCGGTGCTGTCATCTCGCCAAAAAGGCGGATGTTCTGGAAGGTCCGGGCCAACCCGCGCCGGGTGATCTTGTGCTGCGCTAGCCCCCCGACCGACTGGCCCTCCAGCAGCACCTTGCCGCTGGTCGGTTTGTAGACGCCTGTCATCGCGTTGAAGCAGGTGGTCTTGCCTGCGCCGTTGGGACCGATCAGGCCCAGGATCTCCCCGCGCCTGATATTGAAACTGACGTTGTCCAGTGCCGTCAGGCCGCCGAACTTGATGCTCAGGTTCACCACCTCGATCAGGTTGTCGCCGACCTTGACGGAGATGTGCCGCTCCGGGGCGACGCTTTCGGCCACGTCCAGGTCGACGCCCAGTTCTTCCAGGGCTTCGACATCGATCGCCGCCGGTTGGGCCGCACCCGCCAATTTCGGCTCAAGTGCCGTATCTATCGTGGCCACTGCGGATTCCGCTATGGAGGCACCGGAGGGGTCCACCGGCTCTCCGACGGGCCAGTCGGCCGAATGCCTGGGCAGATCTTCGCTGCGGTCGCTGCTCATGCCTTGGCCTCCGTTCCCTTGGTCGCGGCCAGTGCCGGCTCCGCTGCGGAGGAAGCACCGCCGTCGTGTCCCTTGTTAAGCACCTTGTTGTATGCCGTCCGGCCGTAGGCCAGCAGGCGCTGCCGCGCGGGCAGCAATCCGGCCGGTCGGAAGATCATGATCAGCACCAGGGCAGCACCGAAGATCAGGAACTTGTACTCGGCAATGGCCGTGAAGCGCAGCGGAATGTACGCCACCAGGGCCCCGCCCAGGATCGCGCCCACCTTGTTTCCGGTACCACCGAGCACTACCGCACACAGGAACAGAACTGAAGTGACGACGTCGAACTTCTGGTCGTTCACGAAGCCTACCTGGCCGGCGAACAGCGCCCCGGAGAGACCGCCAACGGCGGCGCCGAGGGCGAACGCCCAGACCTTGTACTTGAACGTCGGCACACCCATGATCTCCGAAGGTGGGTTCGGATGGCTCTGTATGAGTATGGACTTGTCACCGCGAACACGGTCCGGGCGCGTACGTGGCCTGCCCGGACCGGCACGGTTAAACTTCAGCAAGTCCACATCAAGTGGGTGAACATCGGTGCGACGTCAGGGAGCGAACTGCCCGCAACCGCACTGGCAGGAGGTCCTGCTCACCAAACTTTGGGCCGGACAGGTTGACCTGATCGACGTCGGTTTCGCAACCGTAGCCGTGGCACCATTCGGACTGCCGCAGGTTTTCGGGCCTGGGAATCGATGCTTCGAACCTTTTATGCCCCTGGCGCCGCGGTCGCCGGCATCATGCCGACTTGGGGGTCCGGCCAGGGCGCGGATGAGATCGACAACCAGTGTTTTGGTCAATAACGCCGTCGACCCTGGAGCCTGTTTTGATGGTGAAGTGGGCATGGGTATTCCCACTTGGCAGCATGGATGGTTTGGTGGCTCCCCCTGTCCGTGCGGAAAGGGGTGCAAAAGGCCAGGAGGCCAAGGCCGAATTAGGTCTCCCTACGGTTGAGGAAAGGTAGCTTTGGTCGGTGAAACAGTGGGCTCTGCATCTACAGGGTCCGTGGGGTACCGCGCAGCATGCTCAAGTTCACGGTTGGCAGCAAGGGGGCTGTTTGATTCGCCCGTGAAGCGGATCGGTTCGACCCTCTGCCTGTGGACTCGGAGGTCGAAAATGTCGAAGCGGTTGTAGGCTCCGCTGACGTCGTGGAATTGTTTGGTCTCCAGGACGGCCGAGCGGTCAATGTCCCATGTGTGGATACCTTCGTCCCGGATGACGTCGCCTATGACGTCGCCGTAGGGGTCGACGACCATGGAAACGCCAACGGGTGTGCTGTCGATGATTTTCGCTGCCTCAGGGCCGAGGGTTTCGAGGGCGCGGGCCGAGGTTGGGCCGAATACTGAGGAGACGACCAGATTGAAGGCTTTTGCTTCGAAGGAGTGCGCCCCGGCACGGATTCTGATGGCGTTTTCGAGGTCGTAGTTTTTGCCGTTGGACGCAGAATCTCGAGTGGGCCATAGCGGCGGGTAGGTGGAGATATGGATTTCTTCGGCCTCGGTCATGAGCGTGTAACGGGCAAGTGGGTTGGTGTTCTCCCCGCAGATGAGCATGCCCAGCCGTCCAATGCTCGTAGCGGTCACCCTCAGGCCATGCCCGTCGCCGGGGGTCCAAAGGAGCTTTTCGTAAAAGGTCGGGACGATCTTGCGGTGGTGGTTGAGGATGCGACCATCGGAACCGATCAGCAGGTTCGAGTTCCAGATGCTGCCGACACTGGCCGGGTTCCGTTCGCTGAAGCCCATCGAGACGATAATCGCGTGGTGTTGGGCTGCTTTGCAGACAGCAGCAATTTCCGGCCCGTCGACGTAAAGGGAGTTCTGGACGAAGGCAGCGAAAAGTTCATGGTTGAAGATAGGGGCACGGAGAGCGGTCCAGACCGGAAAACCGGGGACGAAGGATTCAGGGAAGGCGATGAGCTCTGCTCCCTGCCTTGAGGCTTCGGCCACCGCGTCGAGAACCTTTTCGATGGTGGCGGCCTTGTCTAACAGCACTGGCTCCAGATGGGCAGCGGCGACTTTGGTGGTGGTCATAGGGTCTGCTGAGTGACGAAGATGAGGCGCTGGTGGATCTGGTTCCGGCGCGGGGTGAGGGGCTGCGTCGCCCCGGACGGGGTGGTGCTTCGGGATGCGAGGATGTATTCACCAACGGACGGCGGGTCCCAGAGGTAGCTGAAATGCTGCCATTCGTTTCTTCGGCGCCCTCGGACTTGTGCTTGGTCCCAACTCAGCCCGCCATCGGTGCTGACTTCGACTGTGGTGACCGGCTCACTGCCGGCCCATGCCCACCCCCAGACTTCTGTGCTCTGGCCGGTGTGGACGTCGCCGTCGATGGGCCCAACGATGCACGAGTTCGGTGCCAGGTCCCAGACGGGGGTGGGCTCGCCTGTTCTGTCTTGCGGGGGGTCCATGTAATACCGGGTAGTGAACGCTCTCGGGCTTCGCGCGTCCGAGACAGTCAGGGTGGTGAGCCATTTGGTCGAGTTTGTCCCGTAGTAGCCGGGAACAACGAGCCGGACCGGGCCACCCCGTCCCACAGACAGGGGTGCGCCGTTAATAGTCAGGGCAAGGAGGACGTTCCCGTCGGTGGCCTTGTCCAGTGGGAGGTCTTTCTCGTAGTGGTCGTGGAAGCTGGCGTCGTAGACCCCACGGTCGCAGCCGGCCGAGATCACATAGTCGGCGTCGGGGAAGGGACCAGCCAGTTCCAGGACGTCGCTGAGCCGGACCCCGCCCCATCGGACGTTTCCAACCCGGCGCTGGGCAATGGAGGGTTGGAGTGGGCTTCCGGCGCATTCGTGGACCGAGACGATCTCGGTCTGCGGCATGGACTTGAGGTCTTGGAGGGTGACCGTCAGTGGGCGGTCGACCATGCCTGTGAGTTGAAGGGTCCATTCATCAAGTGGGACATCTGGAATTCCGAGATGCCAGACGGCGAAAAGGTCTTCTTCTGCTGTGATGAATCCCGTCATGTTCTCTGGGCGCTGGTTCTGGATGAGGCCAAACCCTTCACGGAGCATGGAAACTGGCTCTATCGGTATCCGTGATACTGGCGTCATGTCATCATTCCTAGAGCGAGGACCGGGGGTCCTTCGCATGTTTTGGGCATGCCAGAGCCTCCCACCCTTCATGGGGAGCCGATTCCGGCTAAGCAGTTTCCGCAGCGGTGTCGCTGGTTTCTTCGGCGGTGCCGCTGATCTGGTTGAGGTAGTTGTAAATGGTGAAGCGGGTGACGGACAGGGCAGCCGCGGCGCTCTCTGCAGCCTGTTTGACCAAGAAGAAGCCGCGTCGTTCCAGTTCGGCGACGACCTGTATTTTCTGTTCTTTGCGCATCTTTATAACAGGGACCCCGATGGATGCGATAGCGGCGTCCACCAGGCGGGCGCTGAGTTCTTCAACGCTGTGCGGGAAGTACTCGCTGTCGCGTGTTCCTCGAGGCCCGTCAGGGGATGGCCGGTCTCGGTCCAGGGAGGACGGATGGGCGGAGGTGCCGTCGAACCCGAGGACGAAGCGGTCCATCACCGAACGCAGGGAGACCCATGCCGAGACATCGGCGTTCAGGCAGAGCGCGGCCGCCGCATGGCCGTTCCGGTCGGTGTAGATGATGGTGGTGCTTTGAAGGATGCGCCCGTCCGGCAGTTGGGAGCGGTAGCCGATCTCGTGCCTATAGTCTCCGACAGCCAGCCGTTCGAGGAGCTTATCGGTGGGCGGGTCCCCGATCCGGCGACGGGTAACGTCTCCGGCGATGGCCCTGACCGTGTTCGGGATGCGCTGTAGGTCGTGCAGTACCACCTCGGTGGGTTGCGGCAGAGCCGCTTGGAGCGGCGCCACCAGGAGCTCCAGGACGGTGTTGATCGTCTCGGAGTCCATCCCTTGAAGAGCCTGGGTTGGCGGAGCGACGTCTGTCGGTGTTAGACGCATCGTGTAGCCGTCCTTTCGTTCGGTCAGGACCCTGAATCATCACCGGGCGGTGTGGGCTGCTTGCCCCATTCGCCTGAGGGCTTCACTGAGGATGGCCCCGGAAGTCGCGTAATTCAAGCGGACATGGCCGGATCCACCGCTGCCGAAGATGTGGCCTGAGCTTACCGCGACTCGGCCTTCGTCAAGGAACATTTTCGCCGGACCGGCCAGATCGCTGGCAAAGGCGATGCCTTCGGTCTTTTCTTCGACCTCAAATCCAAGAGCACGGCAATCCAACCAGGCCAGGTAGGTCGCCTCCGGTGCCTTGAATGTGACCTCCGGCAGATGTTCCGTGATCAGCTGGGTGAGCAGGACCCGGTTGGCAGCCAGGCCGGCGATGAGGCTGTCCAGCCAGTCTTCCCCGGCTGTGAAAGCGGCCGTGTGGGCAATGACTCCGAGATAGCTGGAGCCGAGGATGACTTCCGCAGGCAAGCAGTGCAGGTCCGCGGCAGCTTCCGGACCTGCAACCACCAGGGCGGCTTTGAGTCCGGCCAGGTTCCATCCCTTGGCCGCCGAGGTCAGGGAGAAGGCGTCTTCAGCGCCGGGAACACTCAGGTAGGGCGTGAAGGTGGCACCCGGCAGCACGAGCGGGGCATGGATTTCGTCGGCCACAACCCGGACTCCGTGTCGGCGCGCGAGTTCGGCAACGCCACGCAGTTCTTCCGCGGTGTGCACGGTCCCGGTGGGATTGTGCGGGTTGCACAGGAGGTAGGCGACACTCCGGCTGGACGCGCGTGCGCGCTGGAACGCCTCGCTGAGGGCGTCAAGGTCGATCCGCCCTTCGTCCCCGAGCGGCGCTTCAACAATCTTTCGTCCGTCGTTGGGCACGAAAGCGAAGTAGGGGGCATACACAGGGGTGTTTACGACCACGGCGTCACCTGGTTCGGTGACGAGTCGGAGGACCTGAACCGCCCCCATCATCACATCGGGGATCCTGGCAACCCTGTCCAGATCAATATCGTTCCACTGCCACCGGCGGGCCGCGAAACCTTTGAAGGCTTCGGCGAGGCCGGTTCCTGCAGGATAGCCGGTGTCACCGTCATCGATCGCTTGATGAAGCGCGGAGGCGATGGCCGGGGCCAGCCGGACATCCATGTCGGCAACCCACAATGGCAGCACATCGGCCGGGTACGTTGCCCATTTCATGCTCCCCCGCCGCCGGAGCTGCTCAAGTGTGAGGTCCTCAAGGGGATTCCAGTGGACGGTAATGGGTGGTCCGAGGTCTGATCCTTCCGATGTGTTCAGCATTGGACGGTCATTTCCACTTCGACACAGGCGCCAAGGGGAAGCGAGGCTACGCCGAGGGCAAGCCGGGCGTGATGGCCTCTCTCACCGAGGGCGTCGAGGATGGTCCTGGGGGCCGCGTCAATGACCACCGGCGCATCGACGAAACCTTGGCCTGAGGCGACGTAGCCGCCAATCCTGGCGACACCTTTGACCGCGTCCAGCGATCCGAGTTCGTTTCGAATCACGTCAAGGCAGCGACCCGCTGCCACCCGGGCTGCTTCACGGGCCTGTTCAACGGAGACTTCCTCACCAACGAGGCCGGAGTGGAGCAGCCCGCCATGGCCTATGGGCAGTTGGCCGGAAACGAAGAGCAAGTCACCAATGCGTTGAGCCCCGACATAGAGAGGAGGGGAAAAGACAGGCTGGGCCATGGGCAACCTTCCAGTAATTCGTGGGCACCGGCACTCCTGCCAGCAGATTCAACACTGAGTTGTTCGATGAACCAAATATTACACAGAATGTGCCCAAAGCAACAGGTATTTGGCTTGGAACTCGGCTTACCGGGGCGAATTCAACCATGCGATGAAACCTTGGTTATTTCGCGGTGTTGAGGTAGGGCATAATCTCAACTGCGATTTGAAATCCTCGGCATTGCTTCGAATGCGCGGAGGATGTCAACGACCTTCTATGCCACAGGACGTGTGCGGGCGACCAGTGCATCCACAGTTTCGTTGCTCGCTGATGAGTACTGCCTCGACGGCAGGTAAACATGCGGGATGAACATCCCTCCCGCGCCGGTAGCTAACAACTCTCGCGCCTCTCCCCTCCCCAGAAAGGCCCCCGATGCCCACTCAACAACCCGTATTGGACAATGGCCACGCCCGCTCTTCCGTGAGCATTCTGCATGCCGAAGATGTCGGCTATCACAAAGTCCTGAAATCCCGGCAGATCCAAATGATCGCACTCGGCGGGGCGATCGGCGCCGGGCTCCTCTTGAGGGCCGGCGGCAGGCTTGCGGCCGCCGGGCCTTCCCTGTTCATCGCCTACGCCATCTGTGGTGTCTTTGCCTTCCTGATCCTTCGTGCCCTCGGGGAGCTCATGCTTCACAGGGCGTCGTCAGGGCCATTCGTTTCCTGCGCTCGGGAGTTCTTCGGAGAGAAGACTGCGTTCGTGTCTGGCTGGTTCTACTGGATCCTGTGGGTGACCAGCGCTGTGGAGGACACCACGGCCGCAGCTCTCTACATGAACTTCTTCGGCAAATACGTGGCCGGGATCGCAGCGGTTCCACAGTGGGCTTGGGCTCTCATTGCCCTTGCCGGGGTACTGGCCCTCAACATCATCTCGGTGAAGGTGTTCGGGGAGCTGGAGTTCTGGTTCGCGCTCATCAAGGTTGCCGCACTGCTGATCTTCCTGGTCGTTGGCATCTTCTTCGTCGTCTTCGGCTCGCCCACGGGCGCTGAAACCGGATTTTCCCTGATCGGCGACAACGGCGGGATCTTCCACAATAACGCCTTGCTTATGTTCTTGCTGATGTAGGGCGTTATTTTCGCCTATGGCGCCATCGAGCTCGTGGGCACCGCGGCCGGTGAAACAGCCAACCCAGCGAAATCATGCCACGGGCAATCAACTCGGTCATTATCCGTATCGGTCTGTTCTATGTCGGCTCCGTCATCCTTTTGAGCCTGCTGCTGCCATACACCGCCTTCAAGAAGGGTGAGAGCCCACTTGTGACATCCTTCAGTTCCATCGGCGTCCAAGGTGTCGACTCCATCATGAACCTGGTCGTCCTCACAGCGGCCCTTTCTTCTCTGAACGCGGGCCTCTACTCAACCGGCCGCATCCTGCGTTCCATGGCCGCCGCTGGGTCCGCGCCGAAGTTTGCCCTGCGCATGAGCAAATTCGGTGTCCCCTACGGCGGAATCGTCATCACCGCCGTCGTGGCCCTGCTGGTGGCCCCGCTGAACTACATACTCCGGGAAGCCTTCGAGATCGGCCTGAGCGTCGCCGCCGTCTGCATCGTCACGACGTGGAGTACCAACGTCTTGTGCCAGATCCAACTCCAGCGCTGGGCTGGACGGGGCTGGCTCAAACGGCCCTCATTCCGTATGCCCGGCGCCCCGTTCACCGGCTACCTCACCCTGGTCTTCCTAGCCTGGGTTCTCGTCATGGTCTTAATCGAATCCCCTCGGACGCTGCTCGTCACCGTGGTTTCATTGGCCCTGATAGTCTGCGGATGGTTTGCGTGCCGGGGACGCATCATGGAGCTCGCCGAAGTCTGCTCCCGTTACACCGTGCCAGCCCCCGTCATCGCTAACCGTCCGCCGGCCTAGAACCCCACATCCAAGCCCATAAGGGGGAACACCCATGGGTGAAACCCCGGACCCGCTACGAATGGCGGACCCGGGGCCTCTCTTTTTTAGAAGAGCAAGGTCTCTTCCACCTGGTCGTCGTCTGGGGTGACGTGCCTGCGACCGTGCTTTGTAGGCAGTCTGGCCCTCGGCATCTCCCCCACAGCCTTCGGGGCTCATCTCGGAACCGCTTCTTTGAACCACTGCTCGTGCCGGACTAGGGCGGCGGCAACGGGATGTTGCCCCCGCCTCAGTGGTGTACCGAATCTGGGTTGAGGCCCTGCGAACTTCCCTCACGGTCCCTGTCCCGGTCACCCGGATGAAGACAATCTAAAACTCAGCGGGAGCCTATCGAAGAAGCTCACACGGAATGAGGAACGCCTGCTGGCGTCAGGGCTTTGCTTCGTTCTGCAGAATGGACCGGACAAGTTCCACGTAGTACTGGACCCCGATCTCAAGTATGTCGTCATTGAAGTCGTAGGTGTTGTTGTGGAGTGGGGTTCCCCCACGTCCGGGCTCAGTACCGTTGCCGATGAACGTGAAGCACCCTGGCACTTCTCGGGCGAAGACACCGAAGTCTTCACTGCCCATCAGTTGCGCACATTCGGATTCCACTCTACTATCCCCAACGACAGTTACTGCGGCTTCAACCGCTGCTCTGACGGAGTCAGCATCATTAATAGTGGGCTCAAATTCGTGAGTGTAGGTGACTTCAGATTTTGCTCCGTAGCTACTGCAGATACCTTCAGTGATTTCCCGGATGCGGCGCTCGATGAGTTGCCTGGTTTCGTCGGTGAATGACCGTGTGTCTCCCTTGATCACCACTTCTGTTGGAATGGCGTTGCGGGCGCCGTCGGTAACGAGTTCGGTGCAGGACACCACGGCCGGTTCGGTGGGCGGAATGCTCCGTGCGACTACGGTCTGAAGAGCGAGAACGATTTCTGCCCCGATCACGAGCGGATCCACGACGAGGTCGGGCATGGACGCATGGCCGCCCCGGCCGGTTATGCGGATCACGAAGTTGTCCTCGCCGGCCATGATCGCTCCTTCCCGCATGTAGAGGTTGCCGGAAGGGAACCCGGGCATGTTGTGCAGCCCGTAAATCGCATCGATAGGGAATCGTTCCAGTAAGCCGCTATCGAGCATGGCTTGAGCGCCACGGCCAGGTTCTTCGGCGGGCTGGAAGACGAACCTCACCGTGCCGTTGAACCCGCCTTCCTCGGCAAGTACAGCAGCAGCCCCGAGAACCATGGCCATGTGCCCGTCATGGCCACATGCGTGCATTCTTCCGGGCTTCAGCGATGGGTAGTCATGGGTTGCTGATTCGTGAAGCGGGAGGCAGTCCATATCTGCCCGCAGCCCGATGACTCCGTCCCCATCACCGAGGGTCAGTGAACCGACTACACCGGTCCCGCCGAAGCCGTCCGACACCTCTATACCTTTTAGAGACTGGAGCACCTGCGAAACGTAGGCGTTTGTGCCGTGCTCGTCAAAGGCAAGCTCCGGTGTTTGGTGGAGATCGTGGCGCCACTGGCGCAGGCGTGAGTCCAAGGAGGGGCTGTTTACTTCATTCATGGAAACTTCAATCGTGTTAGGAGTTATGGGAAAGGCGGCCAAGTCTTTGGTTGGGCCTGGGGTGGTAAGAGCGGGTCCACTTGAATGGCTGGTCGTGACTTCTTTGTCTCGACTTGTCCATTGTTCATGAGCGGGACGTCCGGGAAAAGCGATGGTTTGTGGCCTTTTTTGTGAAGCAGAGTTGAAGACTCTGGTTTGCCGGGACCGTTACTGGGAATGGTCGTCCGAGGAGGATCTTTGTTCGGCAACGGCCCGGATGTTGCGGCGTGCCAGGAACCAGCCAAGGACTAGGAGCGGAATGAGGAGGAGCGAAGTGGCCATGATGTATGTGCCCGTGGGGTAATCCGCGGCAATGAGGACAACCACTCCTACGAGGAACAAGAGCGTTGCGATTCCGGTCCATGGAGCGCCGAACATTCGAAAGGCCGGACGCTCGACTTTGCCCTGTCGTGCCCAGTACCAGAGACGGAGCTGGCACATGATGATCACTGCCCACGCCACGACGATGCAGAAAGCCGTAACGTTGAGAACAATCTCAAAGGCGTCCGAGGGAGCCACTGCATTGAGCCCAACACCAAGGAGGGCCACGCCTGCGGTCAAGAACATTCCGCCGTACGGGACGCCCGATTTGGTCAGACGTCCGGCGAACTTGGGAGCCGAGCCTGCGATGGCAAGGGAACGAACGATGCGACCGGTGGAGTAGAAACCGGCGTTCAACGATGACAGAGCCGCAGTGAGGACGATCATGTTCATGATGCTGTCAGCTCCCGGAACCCCGATGGAGCCAAAGAATGTGACGAACGGGCTTTCGCCGGCCTTGTAGGCCGTAAAAGGAAGCAAGCAAGACAGGAGGACAACAGATCCGACGTAGAACACCGCGATGCGAACCAGTACAGCATTGATGGCCTTGGGCATGACTTTTTGCGGGTCTTTGGTTTCCCCGGCTGTGGTCCCGATCAGTTCAACACCGCTATAGGCAAAGACCACGCCGCCTACCAGCAGCAGGGCAGGGAGCGCTCCGCTCGGGAACCAGCCTCCGTTGTCGGCAATAATGCTGAACCCGGCCTGTTCCCCGGCTACTGGCACTCCGAAGAGGACGAAACAGATGCCGATGACCAGGAATGCGACGAGGGCCGCTACTTTGATCAAGGCAAACCAGAACTCCAATTCGCCGAACACTTTGACGGACAGCAGGTTCAGGGTCAGGATCAGGACCAGCGCTACGAGCGCGAAAACCCATTGGGGTATGTCGGCGATGGCAGGTATGTAGCGTTTGAAAAAGTTGGCATAAATGGCAGCAGCCGTCACGTCGGCTATGGCCGCCATCGCCCACGCAAGCCAGTACATCCATCCAACGGCGAAAGCAGTCTTCTCGCCGAAAAATTCACGGGCGTAGGAGACGAAGGAACCGGACGACGGACGGTAAACCACGAGTTCGCCGAGCGCTCGGAGGATTAAGAAGACGAAGAATCCGCAAAGCGCGTAAACGATTGCAAGGCTTGGTCCAGCAGCTGCCAGGCGGCCCCCGGCACCCATGAACAGTCCGGTTCCAATGGCACCGCCGATGGCGATCATCTGTATCTGACGGTTTTTAAGCCCCTTGTGGAGGCCCCGGTCTTCCGAGTGAACGAAGGACGTCCGGGCCGCCTCGGGGGAATTCTTGGCCTGCGATCCCTCAATTGGGTCGGTGGTTATGCGAGCGTTCATGGAACCTGCCTCTAGTTCTTGAAGGACCGGCATGCGTTGGAGTGTGTTGCCGATCACGAGTCCGGTTTATCTTCCACGATCCGAACTGCAAGCAAAAGCGGTTTTTTGTGGCCACAACTGTGAAGAAGAATTGAAAGTCTCCAAAAAGCCCCTAGCTCCCGGCGAGGGATAGGCCTCTCTCTTGGGCGTGCACAGGCGAGCCGTTCAAGAGTTTGCAGATCGTTGGACCCTCGGCGTCTACTTGAAGTAAAAGCGGACTTTTATCTCCATTTTTTACCGCTTTTTATTTAGATTGCTCCGTAGGACGATGGGTTCATGTCCTCAATTGACACCACATACTCGTACACCCACCCCGACGCCCGTAACTGGCGATCCGAGACGCCGACGTCGGCGTTGACCTTCCACGAAACCTTGGATGGATACGTTCCGACACCGCTGGAGTCGCTGCCCTCCCTTGCCGTGGAGTTGGGAGTAGGCCACGTGTTTCTCAAGAACGAATCCGACCGCTTGGGCCTGCCAGCCTTCAAAATACTCGGGGCATCATGGGCTGTCTGCAGGGCAGTCAGCGAACGCTTTGAACTCGACGCAACGGCCATGACGGTCCCTTCGCTTCGCGACTACCTTGCCAGCAATGTGGCCGGCGAGTCGTTACCGGTGTTGGTTACCGCCACTGACGGAAACCATGGCCGCGCTGTAGCCCGGATGGCCAAACTCCTGGGCCTTCAGGCGCGCATCTACATTCCAACCGGGCTCAGTGACGCAGCCATCGACGGTATCCGAAGCGAGGGAGCTGAGCTCATCGCCCTGGACGCGACCTACGATGAGGTTGTGGCTGCCGCAGCAGCGTCCGCCGAAGGGCACCCTCAAGATTTGGTCGTGCAGGACACCTCCTGGCCTGGCTACACGGACATCCCGCGGTGGATCGTCGACGGGTACACAACCCTGTTCTCTGAAGTCGATCAGGCTCTCG
Source organism: Arthrobacter sp. NPDC093128 (assembly GCF_040683875.1). NCBI lineage: Bacteria > Bacillati > Actinomycetota > Actinomycetes > Micrococcales > Micrococcaceae > Arthrobacter > Arthrobacter sp. NPDC093128. The sequence goes on along the minus strand of NZ_JBFBEY010000022.1, from coordinate 42,740 downwards.
CCCGAAACGGGCTTGCAGCTGACCTCGTCGCTTGCCCCGTAGGGGTAGGTTCCCTGGCACATGCACTGGTCGATTACTACCGGGCACCTTCGAACCCGCACCCGTCGTTGTTGAGCGTCGAACCAAGCAGCGCGGCATGCATCGCCAGGTCGCTGCTTGCCGGCGAACCCGTCTCCGTCGACACGAGTTTTCCTTCCATCATGTCCGGACTCAATTGCGGAACCCCCTCCGAGCTCGGATGGCCCTCGCTTCTGTCCGGCCTCGATGGCGCTGTGAGTGTCACCGAGGACGAGTGCCGCCAGGCAGTCCTGGACCTGTCTTCCCTGGGGCAGGATTCCGGGCCTTGTGGAGCCGCAACGTTGGCCGGAGTTCGCAACGCGCTCGGAGATCAAACCCGGCGCGAGGCCTTGGGTATCGGACCAGAATCCACAGTCATTCTCATCAGCACAGAAGGCCTGGCAGCCAACCCGCTTCGCTAGAGGCGAGCAACCTATCGCCCAGGCGTTCACACCAGGGTTCTTCGGCTGGAGCCATCTCCGATTCTGCAGACAGCAGGTCTTCGGGGAACGACGTTTCGCCGCCCCTTCGATGTGAGCGCCCCTAACCAACAAAAGGAAACCATGAACCAGCAACTCCACCACAGCTCGACTCATCGCCTTATCCAGGAACGCCTCAGCGAACTCGGACTAGAACTGCCGGCACCCGCAACGGCCGCATCCAGCTACGTGCCGGCTGTACGGATCGGCAATGTCGTCCACACATCCGGTCAGTTGCCCCTCCGCAACGGTGAGCTTGTCGCCACGGGAAAGGTCGGTGCCGACATTACAGCTGAGGACGCCGCCAGCGTTGCAGCGATCTGTGTCCTCAACGCCCTAACTGCGGCCGGAACATTGGGAGATCTCGACCACGCCCGCGTCGTCAAAGCCGTTGTCTTCGTTGCCTCGGCCCCTGGATTCAACGCTCAGCCCCTCGTTGCCAACGGGGCCAGTGATCTGTTGTTGGCCGTTTTCGCGGACCAAGGTCGGCACGCACGCTCGGCGGTTGGCGTTGCTGAATTGCCGTTGAACGCCCCGGTGGAAGTTGAACTTGTCGTAGAGTTTCCCTAGCCATTGACAGTGTGGCCTCGGACGTCGTCACTCAGAAGGGCCGCATGTGCTGAACGTTGGTAGGCTCAGGGTCTTGCGGGAACTCCATCACCGCAAGACCCTAGCGGCTGTGGCTGAAGCTCTCTCCTACAGCACATCCGCGGTGTCCCAACAAGTCCGCCTTCTGGAGAAAGAAGTTGGCGTTCCGCTGGTAGAACCCATTGGCCGGCGGCTGAAATTAACTCCGCAAGGTCTGACGCTGGTGGGACATGCCGAGAAAATTCTCGACATGCTCGAACGCGCTGAAGCTGATATATCCAGTTCAATGGAACAACCAAGCGGCGTCGTCAAGATCGCAGCATTCCAAACTGCCGCTATGACCTTCTTGCCCCGAGTCGCCCAGGAACTCCATAATCTGCACCCCGGACTCACACTCGAATTCCACCAAGGGGAACCCGAAGCGACCCTTCCCGCTCTGCAATCGGCCGAATACGACCTCGTCATAGCGGAGTCGTATCCGGGAATTCCAATGCCTCGGGTCCCTGGAATTCGATACATCACGCTCTTCGAAGACCCCTTGTGGCTGGTAGTGGACTCTGCTGCCGCATCTAACATTCATCCCGACAAGGACATCATCGCTCAACTCTCCGGTGCCGGATGGGCCGTTGAAGCCGAAGAATCCGCCCCGCGGACATGGATCATTAACGAGTGCAGGAAAGCAGGATTTGAACCGCGGATTGTCTGCGTTTCCGAAGACTTGGCAGTCCAGTTGCGCTTTGTCGAGGCAGGCCTCGCCGTGGCCGTCTTGCCGGACCTAGCACTGGAAAACGCAAGCTCGAACATCCGAAAGTTAGCCACGGCCCCAGGAATCCAAAGCCGGAAAGTCATTCTCGCTGCACGCGACGCGTCCAAGGAACGTCCGGCAATCGTTGCAACAGCCAAGGCCTTGCAACGCGCCGGAGAAGACTACGGTTTCTTTGCTTCCTAGCAAAACATAGGCATGGACTCTCTTGTTCAAGCACTACGAACGCAAAGAGTCCATTCCGAGAAAGCTGACTTACCTATGGAACTTCGACACGTTTCTAATTGGTCCACGCTGGTGGGCGCCATGGTCGAGATCAGACGAGAGGGAATCTCGATTGCCCACGGGCGCGTCGACACCGTAACCGTGGACGGTTCGATGTTGTGGCTTCAAACTGTACTGGATCCTCGAAAGCTCTATGACAAAGTCGAACGCTATGAGGCCTGGGCCAGCGATTCGCGGTTGGGCTTCCACTACCAAATCAACTTCGACGAAGCGGAGTCCGGAGCGCACGACCGACATGACCTGCAGGACGATTGCATCCATTCCAATCTTGGTAGTCCCGAAAAACCTCAAGTGCATCGACTGAGGCCCGTGTCAGAGGAACGGGACTACCGCTACGAGATCACTGACCCTATGTTGCGTGTGCCCATCGACGCATAGCAGCGAGGACAAGACGGTTCCGTTCAACCGCTCCGAGTCGTACCTGGTCGCCGCACTCGCTGCCGGGGATCCCGCCAAACTCTATGAAACATCAGGCTGCACTGCCCTAACCAACGGCCACCACAATAGGACCCAGACGAAGCGTCTGGGCCCTATTTGCGTTTGTTCTGACGCCATCTACCGTCGTCGGCTTCTTCCTCGGCAATGGCATAGCCATCGCGATGGCGCTCGCCGTCAACAAAGCCGCTCGGGGCCGAACATTCTTCCGCACCGTGTTCTACCTTCCCGGAGTGCTCTCTGTAGTCGTCGTCGGCCTCATCTTCTCGTCCATGTTCGATCCGAAATCGGGCGTCCTGAACAGAATGCTCGACGATGTCGGGCTCGGTGCGCTGCAACAGAACTGGCTCGGCGATCCCGCAGTGGCCCTGCCATCCGTCGTCGCGGTCTTCATCTGGTTCCACTGGGGTTTCGGGTTCCTCCTGTTCCTCGCAGGATTGCAGGACATACCGGCGGAGCTCTACGAGGCGGCTGAGGTGGACGGCGCACGGGGATGGGCGAAATTCCGTTACATCACCTGGCCGCAGCTCGCACCCGTGACCACCATTGTCAGCATGCTCACCCTGCTGGCCGCCCTTCAGGTCTTCGGCCCCGTCCAAGTCCTCACGAACGGCGGGCCGGGTTACCACACAATGGTGCCCACACTGCAAATCTACGCCGAAGCGTTCACGAACCACCGGTACGGAAGCGCCGCCGCAATGTCCGTGCTCTTTGGAGGGGCTCTAGTCCTCCGATCCCTCATTCAACTTGGAATCTCCGCGCGGCGGTCCCGGCCATGAGCACGATCAAGAACACTGAACGGAGACGGTGATGTCTTTCAAACAGATCCAACAAAGTGTGCCCCTCCCGGGTTTACCCCGCCTGGTAGAACCTGACGATCAGCCACAGTCACGTCGAAAACGTCGCATTACGACAGATCGCGTCGGCTTGTACGGCCTGCTCATTGTCGCGGCGCTCATCGCGCTCTTCCCGCTCCTCTGGATGGTGTCGGGCTCGCTTCAGTCCCTCGACGAGCTGTTGTCAGGAAAAAACCTCCTGCCCACGGACCCTCAATGGGGCAACTATATTACGGCGTGGGTCCAGGGCGACTTGGGGAAGTACCTGTTGAACAGCGTAGGGTACACGCTGACCGCAGTCTTCGGAATTCTCGTGGCCTCCAGCATGGCCGGCTATGCGCTCGCACGCCTCGAGTTCTGGGGCAAGAACTTTTTCACGTTCTTGATCCTGGCCGTGATGATCATCCCGGCGCCTGCCATGTTCCTCGCGCAGTACCGATTACTAGTCGATCTTGGATTGTCCAACAGCAGGGTGGGCTATGTGCTGATCCTCATCACATCGGGCATCCCCATGGCCACACTGATCATGCGGAGCTTCTTCGCAAGCCAGCCTAAAGACCTCGAAGAAGCAGCAGCACTCGACGGCGCGTCTTCGCTGAGGATCTTCGCAAGTGTCATCCTTCCCTTGGCCAAGCCTGGTCTGGCCGCCGTCGCAGTGATCCAGGGACTGGCTGCATGGAACGAGTACCTCATGGCTCTCGTCATCTTCGACGACAACTCACTCATGCCGATCCAACGGGGTCTGACAAGCTTCAATTCCGCGGAGACACCGCAACAGGAGATCCTGCTCGCGGCAACAGCGATTTCGATTGTGCCTGTCATCGTTTTTTACCTAATGGCACAACGCCACATCGTGAAAGGGATAGGCGCCGGCGCCATCAAGTGAAAAGTGTCTCGCGGAGTCGGCATTACCCTGTGCGTCCCATTCAGAACGTGACCCACAGGGTACGCCTGCGCGGCTGACATGAATTGAGTAAGTCCCTCCCAGACACCTCCGGAGATGTCGGGACGGGATGTATCGGATTCTCCGGAGGGCCGGTGGTTGATCCGCCGGGTCCTCCCGAATTCCGGAGGTGTTGGTTGTGTCTGTTCAGGCCATGATTTGCCCAGAGGACGACATCTTCAATCGTAAGAGCGCCATCGAGGCCATTCCCCGTAGCCACTTCGGTGCCAGCGCGCCCTTAAGACAACGGAGACTCCTTCCGTGCCGTCCCCTCTATACACCGCGAAAACATAATCAACGTTGCAGGTGGGGGCCTCGACTCCAGTGACGAGAGTGACGTCGTCGACGGTAACCGCTGGGGTGCTGTAGGGCCAAAGACTGCGGCAGAGGCCAGCGGAGCGCTCGTTACGCCTTTTGCCGGGAGGCTCCCTCATCCCCCATTCGATTGCCGTATGCCCTCGGCGAGGGCATCGAAAGTGAATATCCACCCGCCAGCCTTACCGCTGACCACCGCAAAGGCTTGACTCGTGCCGGGCTTAATTGCGATATTCGTCGCCGATGACAGGCCGTGGTTTTCGCTGGGAATAGTAATTCTTGTGACCAGTTCGCCGTGAGGGTTGTACACGAGGATGGCTGGCCTGTTATGCAAACCAATGTAAAGGTTCCCTTCGGCGTCGACTGCGGCCGAGTCGACTTGGCTGGTGCCGCCGTCGGCATGGATTGCGGGGTGGGCTGAGAGGACGTTTTGCCCGTTCCCGTCAAGGCGGAGGTAGTCGATGCGGTTGGCTGTATTGTGGCCGACCCACAGTCCATCAAAGGCGGGTGTAAAGGCTATCCCGTTCGGTGCAGGCAAGTCCTTCGCCAGCACCCTAACTTCACGGCTGGAGCCATCAATGCGGATCAGGCGCCCCTGCGGTTTCCAGTAGGGATCCTGGGCGCCGATTGAGTCGGTAATGAAGAAATTTCCCTGCTCGTCAAAGGCGATGTCGTCCGGGTTCATCAGTGTTCCGTCGACTGGACCAGAGAAAAGAACCTGTGGATCCTTACCGTCAGTGGTGATGCTTTGGACTGTTCCGCCGATAAAGTCCGTTAAGTACAGGCGTCCGTCCCGCGGGCTGAACTGAGCAGACGTAAACGCACTCGTATCATCCGTGTACACGGTGCTGGTCCTACGGGAGCCAACATCAATGCGCAGGACCTTTGGGGCGCCTGGGGGCGCGGTGACATCGACAAGATAAAGGTGCCCATCGGGCCCGAATGTTGGGCCTTCGAGCAGCGTCATGCCGGTAGCCTCATGGACTGAGGTGACCCGAAGGAATTCTTTTGCCGTCTGCTCCGTGGGGGTTTTGGTTGCGGCAGCCGGCGCGATGGCCGCCGTTGCAGTGCATCCCCCCAGCGCGAAGGCAAGCATAAGCGACGACGCAACACCAGCCAACGGGCCGCCCGACCTCTTCGGTGCTGCTCTCAACGTGAAGCCCTCGCGTGCGTGGCTACGAGCACGTCGCTCATGTCGCCCTGACGCCACTCGCGCAGCAGGCGGTGGAAGACAACCGGGCCCGGGCTGAAGGATGAACCGGAGATCGCGCGTGTTCCTTCGCCGTTGTAATAACCGGGCGTGCATTCGGCTTGGAACGCAGTGGTATCAGATGCCGATTCCACAACTGTTCGTACCCAGTCCTCCTCTGCAGCCTCAGTTGGCTCGATGGCCCGGGCACCCGTGTCGCGTGCGCGGGAAATGACGGCTGCGATGTGTTCGGCCTGCTCCTGGAGGATGTGTACGAAGTTCACCGAGTTCGCGTTCTGGAGAGCGCCCAGGTGGAACAGGTTCGGAAACCCGTGGGTATAGAACCCGTGGAGGGTGCGGGGTCCCCCTGCCCATGCCTCGAACAACGATCGTCCGCCGCGCCCGGCCACAGGAAGCGTGCCGGATACGACGCCGGAGACACCGACGTCGAATCCCGTGGCGAAGATGACGCAATCGACTTCGTATTCGGTGTCGCCCACGACGACCGCGTTCTCAGTCATGGCCGTGATGCCTCCGAAGTCGGCGGTATCCACAAGGGTCACGTTGCGCCGGTTGAAGGTCTGGAGGTACGAGTCGCTGAAGCATGGTCGCTTGCACATGTATCGGTACCACGGCTTGAGCAGCCCCGCGGTGCCCACGTCCTCCACCAGGTCATCTATGCGCGCACGGATCCGGCTCATCGTGTCGACGTCGGCAAGTTCGTCCTGCAGTTCTCGTTCCTCCGGGCTCAGGCTGGTGTCTACTGCTCCCGTCAGCATCTTTCGCTGCAACCGTATTGTCGCGGTCCAGCCGTCGGACACAAGGCTTTCCTCAACCGGCTCCCCGGCGAGGACTGCAAGGAAGTTCTCCATCCGCTCCCGTTGCCAACCTGGTTCCAGCGAAGCCGCCCAGTCCGGATCGGTCAGCCGGTTGTCCCGTACATCAATCGTTGATGGCGTGCGCTGGAAGACAATCAGCTCCTCTGCGTCCCGTCCGAGGTGTGGGATGATTTGGATGCCCGTGGCGCCGGTGCCGACGACGGCAACACGCTTATCCGCCAGGCCGGTCAATCTGCCGTCGGCAGTACCCCCGGTGTAGCCGTAATCCCAGCGGCTTGTGTGGAAAGTGTGCCCGCGGAACGTCTCGATGCCTGGGATTGCGGGGAGCTTTGGCTGTGTCAGCGTTCCGGATGAGGTTATGACGAAGCGCGCCCGGAACCGGTCGCCCCGGTCTGTCCCGACAACCCATTCCTCCCCTCCCTCGTCCCAGGTCAGCTCCGTGGCCCGGGTGTGGAATAGTGCGTCCCGGTACAGGTCGAACCGTTTGGCGATCGCCGTTGCATGCTGTCGGATTTCCTCCCCGGGCGCATACCTCCATTTCGGGACGTACCCGACTTCCTCCAGGAGCGGCATGTAAACATAAGACTCGATGTCGCAGTGGATTCCCGGGTAGCGGTTCCAGTACCACGTTCCTCCGACATCGCCTGCCTCATCCATGAGCCGAACGGACTCGACGCCGTCCTGCCGCAGCCGGGACGCGGCGAGCAGTCCGCCGAAACCTGCCCCAATGACCAGCACCTCGACCTGATCGGTGAGCGGCTCGCGCTCCGTCCGTTCGGTGTAGGGATCCTTCGCGTAGTAGCCGAACTGTCCCGCGGCGCTCCGGTACTGGGCCAGGCCGTCGGGGCGGATCCTGCGGTCGCGCTCTGCACGGTACTTCGCGCGCAGCGCCTCAATATCGGATGCTTCCCGTGTTATCACGTGATTCTGCCCGGTTGTCATTTGTCATCCCCGCTTCGCTAGTGTGCCCCGCCGCATCGCCTCCAGAAGGAACGGCGGGCCATCACGACTTCGTGGCAGGTCCATCCGTTAAGTCTCTTGTGCGCATCGCGGCATCGGTTCGATTACGAAACAAAGCTTAGCCTGAGACTAAGTAATTTCACGAAGCGAGTGCACGTTGGGATGTAACGTGGGTTTCATGCCTGACACTGGAGAGGACCGCGAGACGGTACAGAAGAGTATCGACTCGCTGGCTATCGCCATCACTATCCGCTCCATTCCCCGTATTCTCGAGCCGCTTCTCACAACGGACCTCACGATCCAGCAACTCAAGGTCCTGTCCGTAGTTGTCACCGCGGAAGACGGGGCAACAAGCGGTGGATTGGTTGATACCTTCAGCGTGTCCATGGCCTCAATGTCGAAACTCGTCGACCGCCTCGTCGCGGCAGGCCTGGCCACCCGTTCCTTGGACCCCACCGACCATCGGGTCCGCCGCATCTATGCCACGCAATTGGGGCGCTCCGTTGTTCGCGAACTCATGGCTGCCCGCCCGGAACTGGGCGGCGACGTCCTCTCCGGACTCACGGTGGATGAACTCCGGGCTCTTGAGACCGGATTACGGGCAATTAGCCGTGAACTGCGCGGCCCACGGGCGTGATGCCATCGATGATTCGGATGGTCTTGGCACCTTGAGCCAGCGGGCGGCATATTCTGTGCCGATAATCAGCAGCGTGAACCATGCCACGGCCAGCAGGCAGTGGACCCCTGCGAGAAGAATGCCCATCAGCAGGGGCGAGGTGTCTGAGGGTATGAACTGCGGAATGGTGGCGATGTAGAAGATGCCAACCTTGGGGTTGAGCAAGTTGGTGCCCGTGCCGGTAAGCCAACCTCTGAACAAATCGTCTTTGCCTGTAATGAGCGCAGGCGCTTCACCTGCCTGGATACCTGACTCTTCCGCCCTTCGCAGGCAGGTCAACGGAAGGGATGCCCCCAGCCAGATCATGTATGCCGCACCGGCGAGTGTGAGCAGACGGGAGGCGAACTCGGAAGCCGCAAGGAGGGCCGACACGCCGACGGCTGCCGCCACCCCAGATCGACGCACCGGTGTTGATGCCAAGCGCAGTGGCAAAGGCGAAGCTATGTGACTTCGAAATCGATGACCGAAGGACCAGAGCGGTGCCCAAACCGGGGACCAGCGACAGCAACCCGGCAACCAGCGCGAACGACAGGACAGCTGTCAGAAGAGTGACCATTCAAGGAAAGACCGGGGAAAACTGTAACGCTTAAAACGAACCCGTTGCGACAACACGAAAACCTGTCATGTTCTGGGCGGGTTGTCTTCCTTCAAGCGTTCGGCGGCCATGACAAACCGGGCGCCGGGCTTGGGCAGGTCCCGCCCCGCATGGCCCGGCGTATTTGTCTGGAGGGATAGTGCCGACAGCGTCTGCACTATCCCAGCGACGACGAAGTGGTGCCCGGTCGCGGGTGCCCGGCGCTGGCGGCATCAATGACCAAGACCCAGTCCGGACCGACACTGGGTGGGACGAACGTCTGAGGCACGCTGGTGGCCCCTTTCCGGTCGAGTCGCGAGGTGCCGGTGCGGGGCAAACCACCACGAAACGAAGCGGTCGTCATTGAGCACGGCGAGGTCGAGCTCCACTGACGCGCCAACAGGCAGGAAGACTAAGGCATACGTGCCGGCGCGATCGCGAGTGGCCCGCCTATGGGAGGCGGCCTCGCCCGCATCCCCGAGGATTAATGATTGGTCGGGTATCCGATCAAAGAAGGGCCTGGACAATAGAAGGTCTTTGGCGTGCCGAACCTGCCCGGCACCGGGTGCCTTCAGGGCTTCCCGCCAAGTGCGTTTGACCCACATCCTCGGCTCCCTGCCGATATCCCACATCTGCCACACCGGCCAGCAGCCGTAGGTGTGGCCATGAGCACCGGCGAAGAGAGCCCAGTACAGGCTCTTGCGCACGTCGTAGTCATCGATGAATCCGCCGGCGATGTTCCCAATCGAATCAGCGCTTTCTTCGTACGCCGGTTCCATGTCCATGCACGGCATCGCTGGCAATCGTGCGTAATCGTCGTGAATCAATTTCCAGTTCTCGAAGTTGCGACCGTGACCGCTCTGGATTGTGTGAAAGTCCAGCCAGGGTTCGCCGAGCAGATACTCACTGGTGGAGTGCTGGCCCCACACGTGCGCCGTTATGAGGTTTCGCCCGCCGTCTCCTTCGCGTATCCCCTCAGCCATGCAGCGAAGTATGTCCAGGTGCTGCGGCGACTCCACGGGGCGGTCACCGCCAAGTATCCAGACGACGTTACGCTGTGCGTAACGTCGTCCTACGTAGGCGCCAAATGATCTGGCCCCTTTGGAAGTCAGCATCTCGGGGCCCGTGCCCCACCGAAGATTCCACTTGTCACCCCAGGTCGGGAGTAGCCCGATGAACAAACCGAGCGATTGTGCGATGTCAAAGACAGCATCGACGTGCGCGAAATATTCCACGTTGGGCCGCGCCGGGTCTTCATCCACAAGCGGAAGCCGACCCCCGGCGTCCGGGGCGCGAAGCCCGTCCAGTTCAGCTAGGAGGACAGTCTGGATGACAGTGAAGCCTTTTGCGGCGCGGTCCCACAGGTACAGTTCGGCTTCGGCCAGCGTGCAGCGGTGAAGCAATTCCCAGGCCGTGTCTGCCAGGTAGAAGAACGGGGAGCCGTCGCTGTACTGCAGAAAGCGATTGTTGGTGCTCACTTCAAGCGTCCGCTGGGGATTTTGGTCCCTTCCACCTTCTCGATGAGACACAGTTAAATGCTCAAAAGCCAAGGCGTCGAAGTAGTTCAATTTGGACCGTCCGGAGCTTGTCTTTAGGGAACATGTAGTAGCGTTCGTCGCCGTTCAATACTCGTCCCGGCGTCCACTGCTCGTCACGGTACGTGCCCTCAGTTAGGGTGTCGAGTTCCACCATGGCATCAGGGCGAGAGAACCTGATCGATGCGCCGCGGGCCACGACGAGGAACCTCTCGGGTGCGGTCTGGATAAGAAGACCGTAGCCGATCAGAGATGCGGCAGCAGCCCCGGTTCCCTCGCCGAACATGCCTCGGGTGTCGAGGGGTCCGGAGATCAAAATTTCGTAGCCGCCAAGCGAAACCCGTTCCTCCTGACCGGTCTCGACACGGAACCCATAAATGGCTCCGGTAGCCTGAGCCCGCGTGATGATTCCTTGCATCTCCCGGATCACGGCGTAAGCGTCGAAAAGGTCGTGGCCGTCGGGCACATCTTCGATCCCGAATGGGTGGAAACCGATCCCTCCGAAGCGGCCGATGGTGATGAACAGGAGTCCGGCGTCGGGCCGCGCCTCGGGAACGAAGATCGGGTTGCCAGCGGTCGAGTAACTACTCAAGGTGCCGGCGAAGTCCTCTATGTAGATATCAGGAGAGAGGAAGGCAAGGCAGGGGGCGCCGATCTGCCAGATATCAATCATTCGTGCAACCGGCCCGCCGGTTGGGTACTGGCCCGGCTCCTCCGCGTTAGGCTGGGGGCCCAGCCAGGCATTGGTGTACACCGGAAGCGGGTATTCGGCGATCCCTGCATCGGCGACTTGCCCTACGAAGCGGCTGAATGCCCAGCTCATGAACAGCTCCTCCGCATCGCTCCCCGCGCCGAAGACTTCTGCCCATGTGCCTGCTGTTCGCGACCCATGGCGGGCCCACAGCTCCCCCACCCAGGGATGAAGGTCGTCCGCGCGCTCGGCCAGGCACGCCAGCAGCTCGGAAGGCACGGGCGACGCCCACGCCGTTTCGGCGAGGGGGCTGCGATCACGGCTGTCGCCGAGCAGTCCCACTTCGTTCTGCACCTGCACCGCGATCACGGTGTGCTGCGGGTCAACTTCGCGCAGATGGCGCATGAAAACGGCGAATGCCCGGGCATCGGCCTTGAGCAGATCCTCGCCGAACACGCTGAGGACAGGGCCATCGATACTGAAGCGACCGCTGAGCAGCCGTTCGGGATCGCGCTCGGCGCGGGGGAAGCGCTTTTCGTCCCGGCGCACCCAGGTCGGTGCGTAGGCGGAGTCGGCGTTCTTGTACGAGCCGAACCAAATGAGGATCAGCCGCATCCCGCGTGCCCGTGCCTGCTCGATCTGGTCGTCGACAGCAGTGAAGTCAAACTTTCCCTCCTCCGGTTCAACGAGCTGCCAGCTGGCGGCCCCGATGACCGAGGGAACCCCGTTGCGTTCGAGCCGGTCCCAGATGGGCGCCATGTACGCGTGACTGGACGGGCTGGAGTTGTGGAGTTCCCCGCCGACGGAGAGATACGGTTTCCCGTCGACCAGGAGATGGGAGGTGCGCCCGGTCCGCACTACACGGGGAATGTTTCCGCTGCCGGTTGCCGTAAACGAAGGCTTTGGCTCGTGCTTGGTCTCGTGGGCTGATAGCACCATATGTGCCTCTTTTCGTAGAACGTGCTTGTGGTTGGAGGAATTGTCATCGTGGTGTCGTCATGGCTGGACGGGTACCGCGCAGCCCGTTGTGATCCCGTTTTCGCCGAAGGCGTCAACGGCCGCCCAGTACTTGATGCCTGCGTTGAGTGACCGGAGGTCCAGGTGGGTGCGGTCGTGGACTTGCCAGCTGTGGTACAGCTTGTCCGGGTGGGAGCCGTAGCGGATGTTGTACCCGGTCGCTCCTTCGGAGGGCTCCCAGTCGATCCTCGCCGTGCGCTCGTCAATACGCTGCGCACGAGCGAGAACCGGTGCGGGGGCTGTCCCCGCACCGAGTCCGAAGACTCGCAGGCCGCTGACCGCAAAGGGTCCGTCGAAGGGGAGGCGGCCGCTGGTGACGCGCACATAGCGCCCGCTTTGGGCTTCATCCAGGACGATGAGCGCGTGCGGCCGGTCGCTATCAGCACCTCGGCTGTCATGCAGGGCAGTCCAGGTGTTTCCGTCGGTCGATGTCTCGATAAGGAGCTCTGCCGGCTGGTGCTCAAGGATAATCCCCCGCCAGGAGTGGCCTTGGTCGGCTCCTTCGGGTGCCTCCGGCGCGATGGAACCGAGCTCGTGGTCGGCCAGGTTGATTTGGACGGCGTGGATGGTCTTGGATGCCCCCAGGTCGAGGGTCAGCGACTCCCCCGGAGCGCGCCCGTCAGCGGCCCACCATGTCCGGATGTTCTCGTCGGCTGCTTCGGATGGTTCATGTCCGGGCTTGGAGGATGTCGCCGTGGCTTTGGCCTTGTAGGACAACAGCATCCACGGTGGCGGCGCCCACGGTTCGAACGGGCCGTCGGGCACGATGAAGGGGTAGTCGGCGAAGTTCTGGTTGCAGAACAGGACCCCGTCCTCATCGAACCCGGCAGGGAACAGGCCGATGCGCCGCTCAAACACGTCGTTGATGGAGATGCGCATGGTCGAGGCATGCCACCAGTTTCCATGGCGGTCCTGGAAGGTGCTGCCGTGACCGGCGCCGGCGATGAATCCTCCGGGCTTGGAGGAGAATGGACTGTTTTCGGAGTAGGTGAACGGGCCGAGCGGGGAGTTGGCGATGTAGTAGCCGTCGGCGTAGGTATTCAGTTCGGTGCCTGGTGCTGCGTACTGCAGGTAGTACGTTCCTTCGCGCTGTGTCATCCAGGCGCCTTCGATGTAGGGAGTTGTGCCCATAAATTGGGCGACCAGCTTCTCCTGCTCCGTGGCCGGTACTTTCTGGACGTAGTCCTCGCCGATTTGCTCCCAACCGTGCGCGTCCGTGTCGGAGGCGATCAGCGGGAGCGGCTCCCCGACCTGCTTGAATGAGTCGTCTACCTGGACACCGTAGAGCGGCGTCTTGTTATCGCAACCCCAGTAGAGGTATGTGGTGGAATCGGTGTCCTGGAAGAGGTGGGGGTCCCAGAACTGAAATGTTCCCGGCGTCGCCTCTGTGAAGTCGTCGGACAGTGGGTCGACGCTTCGGAAAAAGGGGCAGTTCTCTTCTTTGCGGGAAGCGCTGATGTAGAGGGCACCGTCGACTTCCCTGACGTCTGGAGCGTAATCGAGGGCGGGCAGCTTTGTGGTGGCGCGGTACTCCCAGTTCACGAGGTCGGTGGAATGCCAGAATCCGGCTGACATTGAGGCGAAGAGGTAGTAGCGCTGGCGGTACAGGACGATCGAGGGGTCAGCGGCTTCACGGTGGACCGTCCGGCGCGGTTCCCCTAACCTCGTACCACGCACTACGCCGGAGAAGCGGATGTCCTGGTATCGGTAGGCAAGGTCCAGCGGATTGCAGACGATGCGGGAGGTATCGGTCATTGGTTATTCGTTTCCTGTCGGTTTATGGGTCGGTCGGACGTACAGGGAGGCAGACACCTTCGCCCAAAATGGATCGGTCAGCCCGCGAGAAATCGTCCACTGGAGCCTCACAAAGGACCTTCACAAGACGTACAGGACTTTTCTCAATGATGCGCCGGCACGTCGGTCCATCCATTTCCAGCCAGAGGACGTACCCGTCCCTTGTCACGTCCTCCACGCGGCCGCAATCGAGGATCTTTCCCTGTTCGTGAATCTCGATTTTCTGGCCAACGAGCAGGGTCCAGTCATCTTCGGGCTGCCACGTACCGGGTGCAGCCGTCACCTTCACAGTCCGTGCTTTCTGTTTGCCCGGCACCTGATCATCGGGCGCGCCAGGATGGGTCACTCTGATGGTGACCGAGTGAGGGCAGGAGGTTTGATTCATGAGGAACTCCTCGTTGTCGCGGCAAGCGAAATCAACCGAACACGCTCGCCTTTTCCGTCATTGCCGGAAAAGCCATGGTCCGGCTCCGGGGAAGGGGCCGCCCGGCATGCCGGCCCATCCCCCGCGCCTACCCTTGTGTGCTCATTGAACCGACCAGGCGCCGTCTGAGGGCAGGATGGCCCCCGAGACGTTCGTTCCGTCGTCGCTGAGCAGGAACGTGATGGACGCGGCCAGCTGGGACGCCTCTGCCACCGGCGGGAGCATCTGCATGAACGGGGCAAGGCGCTGGGCGCCCAACTGCGAACTGAAGTCGGCCTCAATGCCTGTGGCGACGGGACCGGGGGCGACCGCGTTGACGCGGATCCCCTGCGGCGCGTACATGAACGCGGTGCTGCGGGTCAGGCCGACGACGGCGTGTTTGGAGGCCGTGTAGGCAAGTCCAGCGGAGTTGCCGCGTAGTGCTGCTTCAGAGGCGACGTTGACGACTGAGCCTCGTCCTGCGTTGATCATGCTGGGAAGGACTGCGCGGGTTAGGCGGAACATTCCGTCGACGTTTACTGCAAACACCCGGCTCCAGACGCCATCAGAGACCTCGTGTAGCGGAGTCATGTCGTCCATGATGCCGGCGACGTTTGCTAAAGCGTCAATCCGGGCCCCGGCTGCTTCAACAATCAGCGCGACGTCCCCGTCCTTGGTGATGTCAGCCGGCACAGCGATAATTTCAGCCTGCGGATGGGCCGACACCAGTGCATTCAATTTGTCAGTGGCAATATCCACAGCGATGACTCTGCCCCCTTCCCGTGCGATCCGGGATGCTGTCGCCCGGCCAATGCCGGACGCCGCGCCCGTGACAATCACGGTCTTGCCGGTGAACCGTCCCGCTGAAATGCGTTCCACCCAGGGTCCCCCGTCAGTGACGGCAGAATCGCCCTGAAGATGATCGTCGGGGTCGACTCCCCCGTTGGCTTCCAGCACCAGCTGATCAAGGACGGATTGCGGGAACTGGCCCCCGCCGAGTTCGACCAACTGTTGGAGCGCGAAGTGTTCGATGGGTTTGAGGGTTGCTTCGTCCTGCCCGGCGTCGGTGAGCATTCCTCGCAGCAGCGGACCTCCGGCTGAATGGTCCAGCCATTCCCGGATGGAGCGCGAGCCGGTCAGGGGTTTGATGGTGTCGGTCATTTCGCACCCTCGAGGGCCGTTACGGGGTAGATTGCCGTTTGATCGTTCAGGACGATGGCTGCTTCATTCCCTGTGGGTTTGGTCCCGCCGAGGCCCGTCCAGCGGGAACGCAATGCGTGTGCCGCGGCCTTGGGCTTACGGTCGCGGGTGAAGACGCCCTTTCGGTTGCCGTCCACACGGTGAATGCCGTTGGAGGTCTGGAAGTCCGCGAAGTTCCAGACATGTTCCCCGACGAAGGCCTCGATCCTGTCAAAGACGCGGTGGTTCATGGCCAGGTAGTTCTGCTGGTATTCCTCGCTCCAGGGCATGTCCCAGACGGAGTGCTGGCCGGGCATGGTGTCGGCCCCGTATTCGCTCATCATGATGGGTTTGCCGAAAGCCTCCACCCAACCGCGCAGGTCGGTTTCGAGATAGTGCTCGGCGGTCGCGAGGTCTCCGGTGAAGACGTACCAGCCGTAGTAGCGGTTGATGCTGATGACGTCGAACAGGTCGGCGATTTTATCGTTCTGGAAGGTGGCGAACATGACAACCGCGTAGGTCAGGGGGCGTGTGGGGTCCAGTTCCCGCGCGAGCTGCACGAGGGGTTCGAAGTATTCGCGTGCCCCGTCCTCGTTGGACGCCGGTTCGTTGGCGATGCTCCACATGACAACACTGGGGTGGTTCTTGTCGCGGGCGATGAGCTCCCGGATGTGCTGGGCGTGGGCGGCCTGCGTTTCGTCGTTGAAGGTTTCCGGGGAGAAGGTCGGCTTCGGCCCAATACCGGTGAGGCCTCCCTGGACGCCAAGGTTAAGTCCGACGGCGGCTGTCTCGTCGACGACGACGATGCCGTTTCGGTCCGCGAACTCCAGCACTTCTTCGGCGTAGGGGTAGTGCGAGGTTCTGAAGGAGTTCGCGCCGACCCAGTCCAGCAGCTGGAAGTCGTGCACCAGGTAGGCGTTGTCGTGTCCCTTGCCGCGGACCGCGGTGTCCTCGTGCTTGCCGAACCCAGTGAAGTAGAACGGTGCCCCGTTGATGAGGAACTGCGTTCCGCGCACTTCAACAGTCCTCACACCGAACGGCTGCGTGTAGCTGTCGATCACCTCACCGCCGTCGAGGAGCTCCACCACCAGGTCGTAAAGATATGCGGCGCCCGGTTGCCACAGAGTGACTGCCTCGATGCTGAGGGTTCCGTTGGTTCCTTCCGCGGACGCGACTGCGTGTCCGGTCGCGTCCAGTGCGCGGACGCGGACTCTCGTTTCGTGACTCGCCGCCACGGCATAGTCGATGACGCCCGTTTGACCTATGATGCCGGTGATGATCGTGACGTCCTCGATGTGGCGCTCGGGTTTGCTGTAGAGCCATACCGAGCGGGCCAGGCCCGCATAGTTGTAGAAGTCATGCAGGTATGTCTGCTGGCGGCGCCCGTCCTTGGTCACGGTGATACTGCCGGGGGGAATGGTCGCGCTGGTCAGCTCGTTGTTCACGCCGACCGTGAGCCTGAATTCACCACCCGGCGAGACGTGTTCGGTGATGTCGGCTTCGAAGGGGGTGTAGCCACCCAGGTGCTGGGCGACGAGAACGTCGTCGACGTAAACCCTGCCCTCGTGCGTGGCCGCGTCCAGGCGGAGAAGCACTCTTTCCCCTGCCCAGCCGCGGGGAACACGCACGGACCGCTGATACCAGACCCATCCCACGTGGTCACGGATTGTCGGATCAGTGAAGAGGTCGTTGTAGCTGGACGGCACAGGGGCCTCGAGCTTTGTTTCCAGGGTTCCTGACCAGGGCTGGCGGACATCGGCGTCTTCGAGAGCGAAGCGCCAGAGCCCATCGAGGTTGACGAGTTCACGGGTGGTTGTCGGGCGGGGCTTAAGCACTGAAATTTCCTCCTGAGGAACATTGGAAAATGGTTTGGAACGTGGTTGGTGTGACGGACAGCTGCCGGTCATTCGTTGAGAGTGGGTTCGTGGCGGTGGCGGCTGCTTTTAGCGGACTGACCGCACCGCCAGCAAGGTGATGAGTCCTCCAGACAGCGCCAATACCCCGGAGCTGAGATAGAGCAGGGTGTAGTTCTTCTCATCGCCGACGGTTGCAACGGACAGCAGCAGAGTGGCGGCGAACGGGGCCAGTGCCCCAGGTATCTTTTGCGAAAAGCTGGTGATGGCCATAAAGCGTCCGGCCTGTGTCTCCCGGTGGGGCAGGACGTCCAGGACCAGCGCCTGGCCCACGGCGCTGAAGACCGCGATCCCGAGCGATGACAACAGCGTGCCCGCCAGAAGGGTGGCCAGATCGTTCGCGAAGGCGGTGATCGATGCACCCAGGGCGAACAGGACCGTCGCGGCCATGATGAACGGCCGGCGCCGGGCCCAACGGTCAGACAACCAGCCTGCCCCGAGGGACCCCACAGTGGCACTGAGGACGCTGGCTGCCGAGATCACTGCCAGCACTGAGGCGACCATGGAAACTTCTATCCCAAGGCGCTGCGCATAGAAGAACGTGCTGAAGCTGGTCGTCATTGACAGCCCGAAGAAGAAAACGAATCTGCCCAGCCAGGTCCACGCAAAGTCCCGCTCTTTCCGCGGGTTGAAACCGAAGCTCCTGACCAACCTCAGAAGCGATAGCGGCTCGGGGAACACCGCTCCCCGGGTGTCTGGCTCCTTCACGAAGATGATGAAGGAGGCCACGCACACGGTTCCGACCAGGGAAGGAATCGCAAAAACCCACAAGGCGTCTTTGCTCACGAGTCCGATGAGGAGGATCCCTGCCACCGGAGATACCTGCATGGTCAGTACAGTGAGCGCGGAGATCTTTCCCCGTTGGTGGAGGGGGAGGCGGTCCGCCTGGTAATTGCCGACGGAGCCCAATGCTGTGCCCCACCCGACGGTGCACAGCACCCACCCCACGGTCAGGGTGAAAGGATCGGGCGCGAACGCCATGACGGGGGTCGCGGCGAGCCCCAGGATCAGCCCTCCGACCGTGAACGGGCGACGTCGACCCCAACGGCTGCGTGTGCGGTCACTTAAGATTCCCGTGAGGGGTGAGGCAAGGAGTGAAAAGACGGCCCCGATGCCGATCGTGTAGCCGAGCAGTTCCTGCCGCCCCGGGGCCAGTGCATCGAGTCGAAGCGCGAGCGTAAATGCCATAGGGACGATCAGCGCCATTGCCCCACCGAATGTCGCAACGACCAGAAGGGCAACAGTGCCCCGACCGACCGTTCCCGCGCCTGAGACAGGTCGGCGGGCCGGCTCAAACGGGTCACCTGACGGAGCCGGCATTGGCCCTGCAGCCTCGGACAAACGGGCAGCCTCGGTTTTCGCGAAGACCGGGCCCATACTGTGCGTCGTCTGCGCTGTGCCGTCTGGGGCCGGAGCAGTCAACCGCGTCTCTTCTGCGTCAGGCATGATCGCTGACTTCAGCTCGTGTGGCTCCGTGGGAGCCTTCCAGCGGAAACCCTGCAGCGGAGTCCTTCACGTGCTGGCTGATGGTATCCAGCGTGCGGAAAACGGCGACCGTTTCTGATGCGGGATGTATCGGATGCTCGGTTGCTCCTGAACGGATGGCCTCCCCGGCAGCCCTGAGCATGGGAACGTAGCCGTTGCCTTCACGCTTGTGTTCCATCGGCTCGGGGGAAAACATTTTGGCCCAGGTGCCTGCGTGGACGAGAAGGGTCGTCGATGTCCAAAACATGCCCGGGAGGGTGATCCATCCCAAGGTGCCGCTGATTGAGGCCGAGGGGTCGACAAATTCAGTCATTGAACTCGCGCAGTGGGCAAACTGGCCCTCTTCGAAGTCAAGCGTGAAGTGCTCGGCGAAGTCGAGGCCGTCTTCCCTAAGGCGTCCGCCCGCGTAAATGCCTGTGGGCTCGCCGAAGATCGCGTGAGCCAGCGTGACGGGGTAGATCCCCTGGTCCAGCAGTGTTCCTCCGCTGCGTGCCATGTCCCATCTGCTGCCGCCATCAGCAATCAGTGGAAAACCGAAACCCGCCCGCAGGCTGGATGGTTTCCCGATCAACCCCGAATCCAGGAGGTCGAAGAGGTGCCGGAAGGCGGGGTTGAACTTCATCCACATGGCCTCCATGAGGAACAGGCCCAGGCGTTGGGCCAGGGCGAACAACTCCTGGGCCTCGCCTGCATTCAGGGCCATGGGCTTTTCGACGACCACATGTTTGCCGGCGAGCAGCGCTTCACGGGCCAAGGCAGCGTGTGTGGCGAAGGGCGTTGCCAGATACAGCACGTCAACACCGGGATCCATGATCAGCGACGCGAAGTCGTCGGTCCAGCGGGCCAGCCCGAACTCCTCGGCGAAGCGGGCCGCGTTGGTTTTGTCCCTGCTGAAGACAACGTCGACCCGGTTACCGGGAATGAGCTGCAGGTCGGGCACGATGCTGCGGGAAATGGTCCCGGCCCCGGCGATCGCCCACCGCAACGGGCCAGAAGGTTCCGTTGTTTCGTTCATGGTTGTACCTCTCAAAAGTCGGGGGTGGCGGCAGGTTCAGTGGCACCGGCAGAGTACTCAAAGCGGTCCACTCGCGCGTGCCCGGCCAGCGCTTCTACCCCGATGACTCTGCCTGTGAACCCTCCTGCGACTTCCGTTGAGAGGTACCGG
Organism: Arthrobacter sp. NPDC093128; assembly: GCF_040683875.1. NCBI lineage: Bacteria > Bacillati > Actinomycetota > Actinomycetes > Micrococcales > Micrococcaceae > Arthrobacter > Arthrobacter sp. NPDC093128. Next base: position 22,619 of record NZ_JBFBEY010000022.1, on the reverse strand, counting down.
CCATCAATGGCTGCCAGTACTCTGAAGCCGCCCTGCACGTAGCCGAGTTCGACCCGGTCCGGACCCGTCCGGATGCCGTGCTTTTGTGGCTGGCCCACCGCCCGCAGCGCAAGCGGTGCCCCCATGGGGATGCCGTTCTTGGAAGCGAGTGTCTGGTCCATCGGTCCAATGACGGCGCGGGCAGTGAGTACGTCGCCGCGGCGCTCGATCCCTGCCCAGTGCGCATCATCTATTCGGACGACCAGTGACAGGTCACCGGCTGGTGCTTCCACGTTCACCTGCCATTCGGCGTCCCGTGCGCGTACCGCGAGCAGATGCTTGGCTTCCCGGTCATGGGGCCTGCGGCCTGCGTTCAGTGTGACGCCGCCGGTTCCGTCGAGGTGGCAGAACGTTGCGGGAGGGACGCCGGGGGCGATCCAGCGTGGGTGCAGTTCAACCGCCGCGAAATCGTCAACAAAGGATGTCGTGGCCTGGGGCTCCTGGTGGCGATCCGGAATGACCACCGGCCAGTCGCCGGTCCAGTCCACGCCGGCGAGAAAGGTCTCCCGTCCGTTCACGTGAAAGCGGGGGAATTCTCCACGTGGGCGCACGCCAAGGTAGACAATTGCCCAGCTGCCGTCTTGGAGTTCCACCAGGTCAGCGTGGCCTGTGTTCTGTACTGGATGGGAGGTGCTGCGGTGGGTGAGGATCGGGCCGTCGGGGTGAGCCTCGTAGGGGCCCGTGACCGACCGGGAGCGGCCAATGGTGACCGCATGTCCCGGACCGGTTCCGCCCTCGGCCACCAGGAGGTACCACCAGCCATTCCTGCGGAACAGGTGGGGGCCCTCAGGGGAGGACAGGCCAGTCCCTCTCCAAATCAGCTCCGTCTCGGAGAGCAGCTGGCCGGTGAGTGGGTCAACCGTTGCGTGCGCGATGCCGCCCCTTGGGTCAGCCCACGCGAGGTGGCAGTGTCCTTCCTCGTCCCAGGACAGGTCCGGATCCCATCCGATGGCGCCGCCGGTGTAGACCGGGTCACTCCAAGGGCCTGCCGGGTCCTCGGCGTGAACGATGAGGTGTCCCTTGACCACGTCCGTGATGTTGGTCGTTGTCATCCAAAATCGTCCGTTGTGAAAACGGATGGTCGGGGCGTAGATGCCTTTGCCCGCGCCGGAGAGGCCGGGGCTTACGTTGAGCTGGCTTTCGCGGTCCAGCACGTTGCCGATTTGCTTCCAACTTCGCAGGTCCTGGCTGGTGAAAATTGGTACACCGGGGAAGTACTCGAAGCTTGAGTTGATCAGGTAGTAGTCCTCACCAGCCCGGCAGATGGACGGGTCAGGATGGAAACCGGAAAGTATCGGCGCTGCCCCCATCACGCGACGCCCGCCTGGACGTTCTGTTCGCGATGGATCTCGGCCATCCGGTGACGTTCTGCCCGGCGCTTCTCCTGCTCCACGGGGTCCGCGATCGGTGCCGCCAGCAACAGTTTCTGCGTATACGGGTGCTCGGGTGTGGACGTCACTTTGTCCGCGGATCCGGTTTCGACGATGTCCCCTTTGTAGACGACGCTGACGCGGTGGCTGATGTGCCGCACGACTGCCAGGTCGTGGGAGACGAACAGGTAGGCAACACTCGTGCTGAGCTGGATGTCGATGAAAAGGTCCATGACCCGGGCCTGTGTGGACAGGTCCAGGGCCGAGACCGGCTCGTCGCAGACGATGAGTTTTGGTTTGGGGGCGAGGGCGCGGGCGATGGCGACGCGTTGACGCTGCCCGCCGCTGAACTCCCGAGGCAAACGCTCGGCAGCGTCCCGTGGGAGGCCGACCTGGTCCAGCAGCATCTGGACGCGGGCTCGTGCATCACTGGCCGTCGCGCCCTGCACCACGAGCGGCTCGCTCAGTGTGTCCCCGATCGTCAGTGACGGGTTCAGCGACGTGTAGGGGTCCTGGAAGACGACCTGGATGTCTTTGGACAGGGTGCGGCGGTCCTTGGGGCTGGCGTGGGTGATGTCCGCTCCCTGGAAGCGGATGCTTCCTCCGCTGGGCTTCACCAGGCCCAGGACAGCGCGGCCGATGGTGGTCTTTCCGGATCCGGATTCGCCCACCACGCCCAGGGTCTCCCCCTCGCCAATGCTCAGGGACACACCGTGCAGGACCTCAATTGTCTTGGCACGGAATCCTCGGCCTGCAAAGGCGACGCGGAGGTCGGTCACGTCCAAAAGTGGCGTAGTCATCAGTTTCTCTCTCCAGCGGCCGCCGCGACAGGCACGGGCGGGTCGGTCCGGACGGTGTGCTCGTCGAGGATCGACCCCAGGAGCATCTGCGTGTATGGGTGTTTGGGTTCCCGGAACAGCTCCAGTGCCGTGCCCGACTCGACAACCTGGCCGTTCTGCATCACTGCGATCCGGTCGCAGATGTCGGCGACTACCCCGAAGTTGTGGGTCACGAGCAGGACAGCCATGTTCAGTTCAGTCTGCAGGTCCCGGATCAGGTCAAGGATTTCGGCCTGAACGGTTACATCGAGGGCGGTTGTCGGTTCATCGGCGATGAGCAGTTTGGGGCGGCTCGCCACTGCGCCGGCAATCAGGACGCGTTGGGCCATTCCGCCGGAGATCTGGTGCGGGTAGGAATCGAAGGTCCGTTGCGGGTTCTGGATTCCCACCCGCTCCAGGAGTGCGAGCACCCTGGCTTTGGCGTCTGCGCCGGACATCCGTGCCGAGGCCCGAATGCCTTCCACGAGTTGGGCGCCGATGGTGTAGGAGGGGTCCAGGTTCGACATGGGCTCCTGGGGAATATAGGCGATCTCCCGCCCTCGCAGTTCGCGTAATTCCCGTTCTCTGAGGGAGAGCAGATTCCGTCCCTCCAGTTGGATGGTGCCGCGCACGATTACAGCTTCCGACGGGAGGACGCCGAGGATGGAGAAAGCGGTTTGGGTCTTGCCGGATCCGGACTCGCCCACCAGGCCCAGAGTCTCCCCTGCACGAAGGCTGAGGGTGACACCTTTGACGACTTCATTCAGCTGACCGGAAGGGGTCGGGTAAGCGATGATCAGGTCCTCCACGGACAACAGGTCAGCTGATAGTTCATCACCGGCAGCCCGCCCTTGGGCCTGGACGTGGGGGGTCGCCAGTTTGGACGGCTTTAGTTTCACTCCCTCGAACGCGTCACGGAGGGAATTGCCCAGCAGGACCAGGGACGCAGTGAGCGTGCCGAGCAGGACGCTGGGCCAGATGAACTGGGTGGGGTCGACGTAGAGGTTGGTGAAGCCGTCGGCGATCATCGCGCCGAAGCTGGGAACAAGGTTCGACCCGACCCCCAGGAAGGCAAGGCCTGACTGCAGGCTGATCGCTGATCCGGCCAGGAACGCGGCGGCGATGATGATGGGTCCACGGACAACGAAGAGAACGTGGCGGCCCAGAATACGGAGATTGGACAGGCCGGACACCCGTGCAGCGTCCACATAAAGCTCGTTCTTTACACCGATCACGAGGTTCCGCACGATGCGGTAGATCCCGGGTGAGAGCAGTACACCGAAAATGAGCATGGTGGCGCGGTAGTCGCCCTTGGTGACGGGCATGAGGACGATGAGCAGCAGCAGTCCGGGGAAGGTCATGATGAGGCTGAAGACCCACTCGGTTGCGCTGCGCAGCCGCCTTCCGAAGTAGCCGCCGATGAGGCCGAAGGTCACCCCGATGATGAGGGCAACACTGGCGCCGATCAGGCCTGCAATGATGCTCGTGTTGATCGAATGGAGGAGCCGGGAAGCGATGTCGCGCCCGTTCTGGTCTGCGCCCAGTGGATAACCGGGCGTCCCTGGCACGGCGTTGATGGCATTGAGCTGGGCCTCGTTGGGTTCGTGCGGGGCGATCCAGGGCGTAAGGAGGCCAAGGACGATGATGACCAGCAGCAGGGCGGAGGTGATGAGGGCCTGTGGGTCCTTAAGGAGTCTGCGCAGCGGGGATTTCCGGGGTGGGGCTGCCAGCCCTGGATCGATGCTGAGTTCTTCAATGCTCAATTGATTCTCGCCTTCGGGTTGAGCCAGCCGTTGACTACGTCCGTGATGAGGTTCACCGTGACCACGAGCATGACGCTGAACAACGTGATGCCCATGATGATGGGGATATCGCCCTGCAGGGACGCGTTGAATGCGTACTGGCCGTAGCCAGGAAGCGCGAACACGTTTTCGATGATGAGCGCTCCGCCCAGCATCTGGATGAATTCAAGGGACAGCACGGTCAGTGCAGGGCTGGCGGCGTTCCGCAAGGCATGGCGGAGCACGATGGAGCGTGTCGGGATGCCGCGGGTCCGTAAAGTGCGGACGTAGTCTTTGCGGAGTTCATCGATCATGGACCCGCGGACCTGGGCGGCCATGTTCGCTACTCCCCCGATGACCAGCACGATCACGGGAATAGTGATGGATGCCGCCCATTTTGCGGGGTTCTGGGCGAATGGGGTGAAGCCGGTCGCCGGCAGCAGCTTCAGGTTCACAGCCAGCACCGCGACGAGGACAATCGCGATGAGCAGCCCGGGCACGATGTAACCGACCAGCGACAGGCCTTGGGAAATTTTGTCGGCCACACCGCCGCGTGAGGCCGCCCAGACGCCCAGCGCGACGCTAACGATCACGGTAATGATGAGCGCGGTGACGACAAGGGAGAGCGTGACACCCAAACGGGACGCAACGGCGGGAGCGACAGGCTGGCTGGTGAACAGGGAGGTGCCGAAGTCACCGGTAATGACCGACCCGAGCCAATCCAGGTATTGGACGATAGCCGGCCGGTCAAAACCGAGCTGGGTCATGAGGCCCTTGATGGACTCCGGTGTGGCTGCGCTGCCCAGGCGTTCGCGGGCCACGGATTCCAGGGAGCCGCTGAGGAGGAAGAACGTGATCATGGTGACGAGCAGGGCGAGCACGATGCCCGCCCCAAGACGTCGCAGGGCGTAGGTGATCATGAGCTTCCTCGCGACATTTCCTCTGGCATCTTCGAACTCCTTTGTCGTGTGTGATGCCGCCTTCTGGCGGTTGGTGCCCTGTGTTGTTGGTGCACCGTATTTCATGGGGTGGCTCAAGTTGTGCCCTGCAGAGGGTTTCAACGAATACAGGGCGGGCCGGGAGCCGGATGAGCCGCAAGCAGCTGAACCGGTTTTGCGGGGTAAGGGGCGGGAAGGCCCGACACAGTGGCCGGGCCTTCCGCCTTTTGCTGTCCGGGGGCTTAGCCGCCGCTTACACCGAAGTCCCGGACCGTGGGCAACAGGACGGTGGTGGGAAGGAAGTCGATGCCGGGCGCAGTCGCCCACAGCGTGCCAACATACGCGATCGGTGCGTTCAAAGCATGTTTCACCGTGTATTCGTTGACCTTCTTGTAGAGACCGTCGCGGACTGTATCGTCCGGCTCGTTGGCGACGTTCTGGAGCAACTTGTCGAATTCAGCGTCCTGCCACTTGAAAGGGTTAAGGAATGCTTCAGGGACGTACATGTCGCCCACCTGGCGGCCGGCACTGTTGAGCCCGTAAAACCACAGCACGGCCGGGTACTTCTTGGACGCGATCGATGACGCCGTATTCTGCGGGGGCACCGGCTCCCAGGTCACCTTGATTCCAATGTCAGAGAGGGCCTGCGTGATCACCGGCTCGAAGGATTGCGAAATGACCGTGCTGGGCATCGTCATCGAGAAGCCATCGGGATAACCGGCCTCCGCCAAAAGTTTGCGTGCCTTCGTCGGATCGAAGGGGTATGTGCCCTCAAGCGCAGGGTCGTATGCAGCACCACTTGGGTCGAACACCTGGGCCGTGGGCTTGCCGACCCCGTTGAGGAGGGCCTTCACAATCTGCTCCCGGTCGAATGCCATGTTAATGGCCTGACGAACCTTCAGATCCGCAAGCGCCGGAACAAGTCCGCCCTGTCGGTCTGCCAGGACGAGAACAAGCGCGGCAGTCGCCTCCACTTCCTTCACGGTGAAGCCCGCGCCCTCAGCCTGTTTTTGCTGAGGAGCCTGGATCAGGGCCGCTTTAACTTCTCCAGCCTGAAGCGCGTTGTACTGGGCGGTCCTGTCCTGGATGACCTTGATCTTTACCGTTTTGAACGGAAAAGCTGCGGCGTTCCAGTAATCATCCCGGCGCTCCATGACGTACTCGGTGCCGTCCACGGTAGCGTCCGAAAGAACGTAGGGTCCTGATCCGGTCGGGCGGAGTTTCGTCGTCTCGGACGCCAGCGTGTCAGCGTCGCCGATAACACCTGTTGCCTGCGCAAGATAGTTCAAGAGCGACGGCTCGGGTGAGGACAGCTGTATGACGACAGTCGAGTCATCAGGCGCCGAAACGGAGCTTACCTTGGCCAGTTTTGGCTGCTGCTGGCCCGGGGTGGCACGGGTCCGCTCCAGCGTCGCCACCACATCCTTCGAAGTGACAGGATGCCCTGAGCTGAACTTCAGACCGTCGCGAAGTTTCAGCGTGAGCGTACGCATATCCTCTGAGTACTTCCAGCTTTCAGCCGCATTTGGCTGGATTTTCCCGTTCTTATCGAGCATCAGGAGGGTGTCAAAGATCGATCCCCAAATGTAGGACTGCTGACCCTCGGCAAGCTGTGCCGGATCCAGGGACGCCGGCTGGGCCTGCACGGCGATGCTGAGCTCCTCATTGCGGGAGGCCGTCTGCGCGGCAGCCGGGTCTGCGGCCGGCGGTGAGCAGGCCGCTGTGGCCAGCAGTGCGGCAACAGCCAGGGAGGCGGACGCGGCACGTGTCAGCGATCTGGCTCGGGGAAAGGATGAAATCATGTTGGGTGACTCCTTTGTCGGTTTGGGGGATGTGTCGAAAGTCAGGTGTATGCGTTAGGGGCCTGAAGCGTTTCGATCAATTCGGTGTTCAACATCACAAGCAAAGCATTATTGAAACGATATTACAACCGGTTGCCAAAAATTTGTGGTACTTTATTCGGCTGATTGTTTCCAGCCTAGAGGCCCTTTTAAAGGGCACGCCAAACAATCCAGCCGGTCTAATCAAAGGCAGCACAGTAATTGTCGAAAGGGTTGCGCTAGCGCTGGTTATTAAGGTCAGTTTTGTGACAGAACTTCATCAATTTGCCGCTTGGCCTCCATGAGAGGTTGCCCGTTCAGGGCCCGGAACGCTTGGGCAACTTCCAGATCGAGGCTGAAGGACGGGTTGATGAGCCATTGCGAACGCAGACCGCTCCATACCGCCAGCATTTGGCGTGCAACAGCGTAAGGATCGAGCCCTGGAATAGCAGTTCCGTCCGCCTGTCGCCGCTTTACGCCGGTGGCAAAGTCCTGCACTGCACGCTCATTGTGATCCTTCAAATATGCGTGTGCCGGATGTTCGGGATTCACGGCCTCCGCGCCCAGCGCGAGGAATAACCTAATGGTTGCCTCTTGCTCCTGAGTGATGCGTGCAATTCCCGGCGGGGGCCATTCATTGCCTTTCGCTTCGCTCCCGGTGAATTCGCCGGTCAGCACTGAGCGCCTTTCCTGATCGGCCAATTCCATAGCGGCCACGAGAATGTGATCGCGCGTTGGAAAGTGATACAACATGGCCGTTTCACTCATCGAGGCCCTTAGCGCCACTTCCGCGGTGGTTAACGCACGGTGCCCCTTTTCGAGGACTATTTCGAGTGCGGCTTTGGCTATCGCGGAGCGGCGCTCGGTCGTCTTGGCGTAACGCCGCCGAGCTGGCGGGGCTTGCTTCATAGGCAAAGTCTATCTGCAAACTGAGTCGTACACCATAGAACTTGCCTGAATCGTTGGCTGGCGGCTCCTTTAGATGACAAAAGACAGGCGATAACTAGGACCTGCTCTGTTTTCACTCGCTTGTTGTCGTGTACGGACAGCGGAGCGCACTCATATCGTGAGCAACCGTCCGCTGGAGCCACGGAGTACCAGTTCCGTCTCGGCATGGATTGTCCCGATGACTTCTGGGATGCCGTTCAGACGGTCGAGCATCCGTTCAGCCGCTAAAGCGCCACATTCCCGCAAAGGTGAACGAACAGTGGTAAGTGGCGGCGAGGTGAAGTCCGCGCCGAAGATGTCATCAAAACCCACAATGCTGAGGTGGTCTGGCACCGGTACTCCGGCGGCTTGGAGTTCCTGCATGAGTCCGATCGCCAGGAGATCGTTATACGTCAACACTGCTGTTGCACCGCTGGCGAGAACGGCCCGCGCCATCTGCCTGCCGCCGTCGACCGTTGGCTTGGCGGATTCCAGCCGCAGCGCCTCGAGCCGGGACCATTCGCAGGCAGCCTCCACCCCGTGCCATCGCCGGGCGGACATCCACGATTGCGGCGGGCCGGCAACAAAGGCCAGTTTTTTGTGGCCGTTGGCGGCCAGGCTTCGGACCGCTTGACTAATTCCCTTGTTGGCGTCGGGGATGACACAGGACACCCCCGACACCTCGCGGTTGATGACGACCACGGGCTTGTCAGAGGCCATGGCCCTGATGTCCTCATCCTCCATGCGGGGACTTGCCAGAATCAGGCCATCCACGGTGGCCATCATCCGTCGGGCTGCCGTCAGCTCAGTGAGTGCGGACTCGGACGAATCCGCAAGGACCAAAGTGTAGTCACGTCCACTGGTGGTGGTTTCGGCCCCTCGAATGACGTCGAAGAACGTGGGGTTGGTAATGTCCGCGACGATCAGGCCGATGGTATTCGTACTTCCCGTGTGTAACGCCCGGGCGAACGAGTTGACGTGGTAGTTCAGTTGGTTGGCTGCATCCTCGACTAGCTTCCGCGTCGTGGCGCTGACCCTGCCCGGATTGCTGAGCGCACGTGACACAGTCGAAGGATTCACGCCGGCTGCCCTGGCGATGTCGTAAATGGTGGGGTTGGATTTTCCGGCATTGATGCTTCGCGGCGATGGGTGGTCCGCATCATTTTGTTCCGGGGTCGAAGGAACTGTCACTGCTCCATCCTTTCGAATCCGGGAGCGCTCGACACCCGATGTGCCGGGAGGGAAAACTACTGCCGAAAGTAGATGGACCCTGCCCGGTACCTGACTGTGCGTAGCCGGTCGTCTGGCCCAGGCACACGAGCACCTCCCTCCCGTAGTTGGCGATGCTTGGTTGGCCCTGTCTGCACGTATATGGACTCAAATGGTTTGCCCAGCGTCGGCGAGGAGGGTGCTTCCGGTCATGATGGTGGACAGATCGCTGGCGCAGAACAGCACGACGCGAGCGATGTCGTCAGGGGTTCCGATGCGGCCGATGAGGCTGTTTGTCATGACGGCCATCGCCTTGCCCGATTCGGCTGGGGGTTGCGCGGCCGCCGCCGCCATGTTGCCCTCGGTGGGCACGAAGGTGGGGGCTACCCCGAGGACGCGGATTCCGAGGGGAGCGAACTCGAGCGCCATTTGCTTTGTCATGCCGCGGACGGCGTGTTTGGAGCCGACGTAGGCCGACAGCCCGGGTGCTGTGCCTGTGAACCCTGCGGTCGAGGCGATGTTGATGATGATTCCGCCCCGGTTGGCGCCGGTCATGTGCCGTGCGGCTTCCCGGGAGCCGTTGAAGACGCCGCGTGCATTCACGGCGAACACCTGGTCCCAGGTGCTGTCGGGCGTTTCGAGGACCGGGACGCTCGGGAAAATTCCGGCGTTGTTCACCCATATGTCAATCCCGCCAAACTCCTCGGCGGCAGCTGCCGCGGCGGAGCGGACTGATCCGGAGTCGGTAACGTCCATGACGACGCCGGCGGCCCGCACCGGGAAACGTTCCGCGATCTCGGCTGCGGCGGCTCGTGCCCTGTCCTCGTTGACGTCGCCGATGAGGACGTCGGCGCCGGCTTCCGCGAGCCGGACGGCAATGGCTTTGCCGAGCCCCTGTGCGCCGCCGGTAACAACTGCCCGCCTGCCAGCCAGGGAGAGAAGATCAGTGACAGGGACGGTGGATACGTCTGCGAAGGCGCTTGTCATGAGAGCACCTCGGCGTCGAGTCCGTTGTGCTGGGCGACGCGGCCGAGCCATGCCAGGCTCGGCTTGGGGGTACGGACGAAGGTTTCCCTGTCGACCGCGATGAGACCGAACGTCGGCTCCCAGTGTCCCCACTCGAAGTTGTCCAGGAGCGACCAGTGGAGGTAACCGCGCACGTCAATGCCCTCGGCCATCGCCTCGTGGAGGCCCTGCAGCGCCTCTGCTGTGTAGCGGATCCGCTGACCGTCGTCGGCCGTTGCGATGCCGTTCTCCGTGATGAGGACGGGCACGCCGCCTGTGATGTCCCATGCGTGGCGGACGGCCGTTGCGAGAGCATCCGGGCGGTATGCGGTGCCGACGAGCGTGTTGTCGGGGTGTGCCGGGTGCGGGACGAGGCCGTTAGCGTCGACTTCCTGGCTGGAGTAGGCCTGCACGCCGACGAAGTCATCGCCGCGGCTGCCCTCCCAGTAAACGTCTTCCTTGCCGTACCGGATTTCAAGCAGCTTCTCCTCTCCCCCTGGTACTGCCGTCAGCGCACCCGCGGCAATGGTCCATCCGACTTTCGCTGTCGTGTGAGCGCGAACGATGCCACGGGCCGCATGGTGGATAGCCGTGAATGTACGGCCAATCTCGGGATCCGCATAGGTGAGGAAGTCACTGTGCGTCTGCTTCTTCTCCCCCTCCACTTCTACGGTGGGGCTCTGCCACTCACCGCCCGGCGTCTGCTGCATCCTGCGCATGGCCGTCATGATGGCCGCCTGCATGTTTGGTTCGTTCATTGTGACGACCCATTCGACGCCGTCAAGGATCTCCGTGGTTGCCTTCACATAGCGCTGGAACTTCTCGGACGCATCGGGAGCCAGCCAGCCGCCGTCGTTCGCGAACCACTGCGGGGTTGTGAAGTGCTGCAGGGTGACGACGGGCGTCACGTTCCGTTCGAAGCAGTACTCGATCATGCGGCGGTAGTGAGCGAGCTCTGCCTTGGAGAAGTGCCCGGGGACTGGTTCGATCCGGGCCCACTCGAGGCTGAAGCGGTAGGAGGTCAGGCCGGCGTCAGCGAGGAGGTCGATGTCCTCCCGGTACCGGTGGTAGCTATCGCAGGCGTCTCCTGAGAGCTCCATGCCGGGCATGGTCAGTTCGCGTGCCCACCAGTCGCTGTTAACGTTGCTGCCTTCAATCTGGTGGCCGGCAGTCGCGGCGCCCCATAGGAAGCCGTCGGGGAAAGTAGTCATGTCATCCTTTGTATTGTGAGTGGTCGTCGCGGCACGTATTTAGCGTGTTGCAGCCGCGTACGTTGGGTGGGTGGTGTTTGCGGACGGAATGGGTCTTGCAGCCCGGTACCTGCCCGGCCTGGCGGTGTATTCGGACCCGTCCGGGAACACGATACGGGCGACGGTGTCACCCGGGATGTCCGCATCGATGCGCAATTCTTCCCCGTCGAGCTGCCAATGAACCCTGATGGTTCCGTTCGGTGTTTCATGCGTGCCGCGGGCCCAGGTGATGCCGGGACCGGGGTTTGGAGCGATCACAATCGAGCGCCACGCCACCGACCCCGAATCCTGCCGCAGGCCCAGGGTGTGTTCGTGAAGGAACCGGAGAACTGTTCCCTTGCTGTAATGGTTCAGCGACTCGTGGGCGTTGCCCTCATCGTCGATGCCCTCCCATGATTCCCAGATCGTCGTGGCGCCCTTGCCCACCATGTACAGCCACGACGGCGCGCTGCGCTGCAGGAGCAACTCGTAAGCCACATCCGCCCGGCCCGCGTCAACAAGAACCGGAAGCAGATCCCCCGTGGACAGGAAACCCGTTCCCACATGCGTGTCAGCGGCACGGATCAGCTCGACGAGCCGCTTTGCCGCAGGCTCACGGGCTTCTTCCGACAGGAGGCCGAACGAGAGCGCCCGGACGTAGCTGGCCTGGCTGTCCGTGACAGTGGTTCCATCCGAGCGAAGGTAGGCGGCCCGCCACGCCTGCCGGACGGACTCCGCGATTTCCGCATACTTTGCTGCATCTTCCGTGCGTCCAAGAACGTGGGCTGCCCGGGAGAGTGTCGCCGCGGACCGGTAGACGTATGCCGTTCCGACTTCGCCTTTGTTTTCCATGAACCAGGCCATGGGATTGTCCTGGACCGGGTCGATCAGCTTCCCGTCGGCGTCGCGCTTTTTCGGCTCGGTCCATTCGCCCCAGTGGAAGGTGCCGTCCCAGAGGTACTCCTCAAACGTTTCCGGCTCGGGTGCGAGCTGGGCGCGGGCGTGGTGGCGGGTGGTGCGTGCCTTTTCGAGGGCCCACTTGACCCATCGGTCCATGGGGTCCCAGTTCTCGGCGAGAACCGCCTCATCGCCGTACTCCTCGTAAAGGGCCCAGGGAACTGCGACAATGGCGTCCCCCCACCCGGCGGATCCGGTCATCATCGCGAACTGGTCATCGAGGTTGTTCTTGATGCGGCGGCCGTCGGGGGAAAAGTTGGCGATCCGTCCGTCCTCGAGCTGGTCGTCGCGCACTGACCTCAGCCATTTCCGGCTGAAGCCGAGCACGTCCCTCAGTCTGGTGGCGGTGGAGATGAACACCTGGTAGTCGCCCGTCCAGGCCACCCGTTCGCGGGTGGGGCAGTCGGTGGGCACGTCCACCGCGTTCCCGAGGAAGCTCCATTCGCCCGCGCTGTGCAGGCGGTTGAGACCCTCATCGCTGCACGAGAATTCGCCAGTACGGCGAAGGTCGGTGTGGACCACCTGCATGGTCAGCGCCGAGGGGTCCAGCCCGGTGCCGAAACGGCTGATGCGGGCGTACTGGAAGCCGTGGACCGTGTGGCGGGGTTCGAAAACTGCGCCGGCGGGTCCTGCTGTCACTTCATCACGCTGGGAGAAGATTCTTGCCGCCTCTCCCGGCCGATGCGAATCGAGGTGGGACGTTGAGAGGTCCCCGTCCGGGCCGAGGTGTTCGCCATACTCGATCACCGTGCGCGTGCCCTCTGCTCCGAGGTCCTCGAGCCGGATCCACCCGGACGCGTTCTGGCCGAAATCGGCCACCCATACACCCGGCCTGACCTCACGGACGTCTTCCGGCGGACGGGAGTCAATGACGCGAACCGGAGGAGCGGGCGACCAGTCGACCGGCGGCGTCTCCACCACGTCCACGAGTGCTTTCGCCGGCGCGGCCGCAGGCGCCGCGAAGTCAACGCTTTGCCCGTCCATCAGGTCTGCACGGGTCGTCGTCGACGGGGCGCTCGTCCAGCTGCCGTCCGTGAGGATAGCCCGGCGGGTTCCGTCACTGAGTTCGATGTGCAGTTCTGCACGTGCTCCCAGCGTCGTGCCCCAGCCGGCCGGCAGCCGGAAGGCGCCCACCTGGCCGCGGTACCATCCGTCGGACAGTTCTATGTCCACCCGGTTGCGTCCCGGCCTCAGTGAGGATGTCACGTCGAAGGCCTGCGCGTAGAGCGTGCGGTCGTACGACGTCGACCCGGGGGACAGTTCGGCGGTGCCCGTCCGTTCGCCATTGAGCGCCGCTGTGTAGACGCCCAGTGCGGTGGCGTAAAGCCGGGCTGACTTCACGCCGTCCGGCAGGTCGAAGTGCGTGGTGAGGAGGTAGGCGGGCCGGCGGCCATAGCCCGGGTCTCCCGGCTCAACCGGAGAAATCCAGGAGGCGGTCCAGTCCGCGTCCAGCAGTCCGGCTTCGAAACCAGACCACGCGGACCACTCGCCGGTGGCCGCGGCCCGGACCCGCCACTGGACCCGCTGCCGGCTGCGCAGAGCCTGCCACGGCCAAGGTACGTACAGGCGCTGACCCGTCGTCGCGGCGGGCTGCAGTACCCCGTCGATGGTCGCTTCGAGTTCATAGGAAGCGGTGGTACTCGCTGAAATCTTCCACGAGAGCCTGGGGGCAGGCCCCGTGACCGGGAACTGGTCTCCGCCGCTGTCGACGGCCAGATCGTAGGGCGTTCCGCCCATGGGTGTTCCTTCTTCCTTGATGTGGCAGGTGCTAGCGGACTGACTTGACCTTGAGTGCGATCACCGTGCCGCCCAGCAGGGCAAACACGGCGCCAGTGAGGTACAGGAGCGTGTAGTTCTTCTCGGCGCCGGTGGCGCCGATCGTGATGACCAGCGAAGCGATAAGCGGTGCTACGGCGCTTGGGATCTTCTGCGCGAAGGCCACCACTGCCATGTATCGCCCGGTTTCGGTGCGGTTCGGCAGGATGGCGAAAATAATGGCCTGATCAACTGTTGCGAAGACGGCGATGGCGGTCTGCATGAGCACGGCGCCGATGATCAGCTGGGGCAAGGACCATGCGGTTGCCTCTGCCAGCGCTCCGCCCACAAAAAGCAGTGCGGCGATCATCACGAACAGGCGCCGGCGCCGCAGTTTGTCCGACAGGAACCCGCCCAGCAGCGCGCCCGCTGCAGCCGCGACCACGCCCAGCATGCCGATGGTGGCGACGACCCCGGCTACTTCACGCACCGGGAGGCTAAGGCGCTGCGCGTAGAAGAACGTGCCGAACGTGGTGTTGAAGTACAGTCCGATGAAGAACACGAACCGGCCCAGCCAGTTCCACGCGAAGTCGGGGTACTTGCGCACGTTGAAGCCGTAGCTGGCGATCACCGACTTTGCAGTGACCTGCGAGCCAACGGCAAGGTCCTTCGAGCTGCCTTCCGGCTTGACGATTGGAAGCAGCGCCAGCAGCACGGCGCCGATCAGGCCGGGAACAACGAAGACCAGCAGCGTGTCTGACGAGACCGCATAGGCCACCCCGATGCCCAGGACGGGCGCGATCTGCGTCATGAGGGATGTCAGTGCTGAAACGCGTCCGCGCTGTTGGTCCGGCAACTTGTCGGCCATCAGGTTCTGGATTGCCGCGCCGGAAATCGACCAGCCGGCCATGCCCAGGACCCAGCCCGCGCCCACGATCAGCAGATCGGGGGCCAGCCCCATCACCACCAGACCTGCCAGCCCGATCCCCGTGCCGAGGAAGATGAACGGGGTGCGGCGGCCAAAGCCGGACCGCATGCGGTCGCTCCAGATACCCACCATCGGGCTGATGACAAGATAAATCAGCTGGGCCGTACCGGTGATGTAACCAAGCACCTCCTCGTGGCCGGGGGCCAGTTCGCTGATCCGCACCGCGATGCCGTAAGAGAGCGGCACCATCATGGCGATCGATGCCCCGAAGCTGGCCAGCATCAGCCAAAAAATGTAGCTCCTGCTCACAGGTGACTGGGGTTCGTCGGCGCTGCTTTCAACTCTGTCGGAAGCGCCACCGGGGCTTTGGTTGCCGGGCACCGGCTGGGCGGCGACAATGCTGCCAACCAGAACCGAAGCCTCGTGTTCGTTCGTAGTCACCTATGACTCCTTAATCGGGTGGCTCCCCGCCCGCAGCACCGCGGACGCCGGACGACAGCTGTGTCGAAAGCCAAACTAAATAGTAACCAGCGTGGTTACTCTTCGAGAAATAGTAGCCAGAGTGGTTACAATTGGCAATAGCCCGAGAAGAAGAAAAAGCCAGCCGCAGAAAAGAGTCGATTTACGTGAGCATGACTGCCGAGCAAGAGACCGAGACAAAGGCTGGCCCACGACGACGCGGCCCATACGCATCAACTCCCGCCCGCCGGGCGGAGATCGTCAGGGCAGCTTCAGCAAGCTTCGCCGAGCATGGTTACGAGCGGGCTTCCCTCCGGGATATTGCTTCCCGGGCGAACGTAACCCACGCGGCGTTGCTCCGCCATTTCGCCACCAAGGATGAGCTTCTCCTGGCCGCCCTCGCGCAGCGCGACGCCGACGACTCGGAACTTGCCCGCCGCATCATCGAATCGAAGGTGCCCAGGGAGCAGGTACTGGCCAGCGTCCTGCGGGACGAGTTTGCGCACCCGGATCAGCAGCGGAATTGGCTGGCCATTACCATCGCGGCAACAAATCCGAGCCACCCAGCCCACGACTTTTTCATTTCGCGCCGGGAAAAGATGCGCGACCACTTCACGAGCACACGGCTCGCCACCACTCAGGACAGCGAGGAACTCAGCGCAGACGACAAAGTAACCATGGTCATGGCCATGATTGACGGCCTTCGGATCCAGTCCCTCCTCGATCCGGACAGGAAGACCCTCCACCTTATGGAAACACTGATGAAGTTCCTCGCCCCGCCGCAGAACGAATAGGCTCAATATCGAAGGCCCACCCCGCTCAAACACAGAACTGAGACCCGGTCTCCATGACCGCGGCCGCTGTGTGCATCCCAACACGTGATCGTGGACCGGGTCACCTTCAACGGCGCCATCATCGAAACTGGCACCAACTCCTAACCTCGCCCACAGCCTCACCCGGCATCCCCTGGACAGTCATAACCAGACCTTTATGACGGCGCTCTGTGACCACTCAGTGTCGCTAGCCGCGGCTGACGAGGATGCTCGGGACGGCTTCAGGGCCCTGGCCGAAAGGCGCTGAATTGACGTCACACTCTTCTCTTCACGCAAGGAGTCCCGAGCATGTACCGACCGGGTGAGAGCTCGCCGCATCAGTGCGGCAGTAGACTGAAAATCGGCGAACCGACAGCCCTGGCACCCGGTCGCCGGCCGGTCGCTCCGGCAGCGCGCACCGCCCGACGGAGAGGACCTGAACGATGGAACCGACATATGTGATAGCCGAGCGCGCCCCGGCGCCCGTAGGCCCCTACTCCCACGCGTGCGGTGTCCCGAATGGTCTGCTGTTCCTCTCTGGTCAGACGCCCATCGACCCGAAGACAGGGCAGCTGGTCAACGGGGGCATCGAGGAGCAGACCGCACGCGTCTTCGACAACCTCGGTCTCGTCCTCGAGGCGGCCGGCAGCAGCTGGCACGATGTACTCAAAGTCAATGTCTTCCTCGTCGACATGGACGACTTCGCTCCGATGAACGCCGTGTACGCGAGGTACTTCGACGGCCAGTATCCCGCGCGCACGACGGTCGCCGTCGCCGGGCTCCCGCTCAGGGCACGCGTCGAGATTGAACTGCAGGCTATTCGCCGCCAGGGGTGAACCAGACGCACGACCACTTCGATACGCTCACTCCCGAGATCGCCAGATCCGTTCCGAGACTGCCAAGCTTGCCGCACTGCCCGAGGACGAAGTGTATGTTGCGGCCAAGGAACTTCCGGCACCGTATGAACTGCTCAAGGAATGATGCAGCTCGGTGCTGACGGCGTGTTCGTCGGCTCGGGCATCTTCAAGTCCGGCAACCCGGCCCAGCGTGCCGCCCGTGCAAGGCCACAGGACCCTTGGTGGTGGTCACAACGTGCTTGCCGGACTCGATGGCCCACTTCGCGTGCGATACAGCCGCTTCCCCATCAACAGGGCTGGTGAGGGTGGCTTCGACGACAATGTCGGCCGGCCAACCCCTTCCTGATCCAGCTCGTCGGCTACTTCCTGTGGAGGGGAAGCGGAAAAATCGACGGTTTCCCGCTCCCCCTGCAGTGGATCGAGCTGCGGCAGCAGCCATACGACGCAACGAACGCGTGGTGATCGAAGCGGCCCTCGCCACGGCTTCGAAAAAGGACCTGGAATTCCTTCACGCCATGGCTGTGGATGAGGGTACCTCAACGGCGGCCGACATTGTCCGGCGCACCGGTTCCAAGCCCACTCTTGTGGCAAAGTACCGCACCAGGCTCCAGGCGGCGGGGCTCATCGAGTAGGTGGTCGCGGAAAGGTCGCCTTCGCCATTCCCGGCAGCGCCCCGGGTTTGTCGAAGGTTTCGATCAGGTATGCCGTCAGCCCAGGAACCCCCACGCGAGGACGGAGACGATGTAGATCAGGCCAACCCAGACCATCATGATCACGGTGTAGCCCATGATGTCCTTGAGTTTCAGCTTGGACAGGGCAAGGGCAGGCATGATCCAGAACGGCTGGACCAGGTCATTCCAGGCATTGCCCAGCTGCACCGACATCGAGGTCTGCGCCAGCGAGGAGCCCAAGGTGTTGGCCGCTTCGATCATGAACGGTCCCTGGATAACCCAGTGGCCGCCCGCACTCGGCGCGAAGAAGTTGATGACGAAGGAGCTGACCAGACCCCAGAACGGCAGAGTCTGCTCGGTGGAAATGTTCACGAACCACTGGGAGATAGTCAGCACCAGACCGGAACCGCCCATGATCGCCATGATGCCGGCGTAGAAGGGGAACTGCAGGATGATTCCCGAGATGGCCTTGATACCCTCGTTGAGCTTCGTGACATACAGGATCGGGGTTCCCAGCAGGATGATGCCCAAGAACAGGATGATGAAGTTAATCAGGTTAAGGTCCACGGCGCCGCCCTGGACCATGTAGATCACTACGTAAGCGATACCGAGGGCGCCGATGATCATGCTGAGCGCCCTGCTGCTATTGATCCGTGAAGCGACGGTGTTTTCGGCCAGGTCTTCATTGACGGGGACGGTGGACTTGTCCGAGTTGAAGAGGGACCGGTTGATTTCCTTTACCGGCTGGCCGGGCTTCGGGTGCAGGGCGGCGTTGAGCAGTGGCAGGGTGATGAGGACGACTGCGGCCGTGACGAGCATGTGTGGGGAGAAGATGGTTTGGCCAAGGCTGATAAGGTCCATGCTCTTCTGCAGCGCATGGCCGGGGGTGGCGATGGTCAGCGGAATCGTCGCCGATAAGCCCAGACCGTAGAGCGTGAAGCCGCTGTAAGCGGAGGCGATGATCAGTGGGTAGTGCACACCTTTCACGTCCATGGCCAGTTTCTTGGCGATGACGCCGCCGATCACCAGGCCAAAGCCCCAGTTCAGGTATGAGCCGATGCCGCCGACGAGGGTGGCGACGATGACGGCGGTGCGCGGTGCCGAGACGTGGCTGACGATCCTGTCCAGCAGCCGGTCCGTTACGGGAGCGTTCGCCAGCACATAGCCGCAGGCGAGGATGACGGCCATCTGCGTGGTAAAGGCAAGAAGGCTCCAAAAACCGTGTCCCCAGTTGGAAATGGACTCGATCGGGTTCTGATGCTGGACGGTCACGGCCAGAATTAACGTCACGATGGTCAGGCCGATTACGATGACGAACGAATCCGGCAGGTACTTGCGCATCAGCTCGGTGAAAAATCCCGCAATGTTTTGCATTATCCCTTGTTTCCCGGACGGAACAGGGCGGGTCTTTAGGTTGGTCATGGGTTAGCTTCCTCTTTGAAGTGGATGAGATTGATAAGCTGTTCATCACGCCAGGCCACACGGGCTTCCCAGTCTGCCAGCGGGATTAGGGAGCGGCGCTCGGCGGCAACGCGCTGCACGAGCTCGAGCGTCCATGGATCGTTCTGGCCGCGTTGGGCGCCCATGCGGGCGTAGGCCGGGCCCATTTTTTGAGCCTGGGACTCGATGCCGCCCCGGGTGTTCAAATCCACCGTTTCAAACGGTCCCATGAAAGACCAGCGCAGGCCAAGGCCTTCGCGGACCACCCGGTCGGCGTCATCAACCGAGGCCACACCGTCGCGTACAAGGCAATATGCCTCGCGGAGAAGGGCCCCCTGCAGGTGCAGCACGGCTAGGTCATCATTCATGACGTCGGTGGCCGTCGTCGTTCAATGCTGTCAGACTGCAGTTGAAGTTCACGTGCCCCTGGCGCAGGTTCGGCCGGACCACCGGAGGCAGACGGTTGGCGTTGAGTCCGGTGCCGCCCGGATAATCCAGCGGCAGGCTCAGGGCGAAGGCTCTGCATTCGCGGACCTCAGCCAGGCCCTGACGGATCTTCTCGGGGGTTAGGCGTTTTTCGTGCTGGGACATCCAGATTGCCGACAGTCCCCCGGAGCTGATCCTGAGCATCACCAGGCCGAGGGCAAGCAAGAGTGTCCCTGACGCGATGATGCTCAGGACGGCCCCGACGACAGCAGTGGCCAACATAAGACAAGAATAATAGCGAAACACCGTTCTTGCTCCTCAGAAACTCTCTGCGAAACGCATCTGGTCGGCCGCCCGCCTGTCTGTGGTTCCCGCAAGCGGGAACCACAGACAGGCGGACGGGACTAGTTGGAGGGGAAGTTGTAGGAGGCGCCGGAGGCGTGGGTGGGCTCGGGCCAGCGGGAGGTGACTACCTTGCCGCGGGTGTAGAAGGAGACGCCTTCGGGTCCGTAGATGTGCTTGTCGCCGAAGAGGGAGGCCTTCCAGCCGCCGAAGGAGTGGTAGGCCACCGGGACAGGCAGGGGCACGTTGATGCCGATCATGCCCACGTCAACGGAGCGCTGGAACTTCCGGGCGTTCGAGCCGGAGGAGGTAAAGATGGCGGTGCCGTTGCCGTAGGGGTTGGCATTGATGAGCTCGATGCCGGCATCCAGGTCCTCGACGCGGACCACGACGAGGACAGGCCCGAATATTTCCTCGGTGTAGGCGGTCATTTCGGTCTTGACGTGATCCAGGACGGTGGGGCCCACCCAGAAGCCCTCTTCGTGGCCGGGTACCACCAGGTCCCGGCCATCCACTACCATGGCCGCTCCCGCAGTTTCGGCTTCGGTGACGATCCTGACGATGCGCTCCTTGGAGACGGGCGTGATGACCGGGCCCATTTCGGCGTCGGGCTCCGTGCCGTTGCTGACCTTGACGGCCAGGGCACGCTCTTCGACTTTCTTGACCAGCAGGTCCGCTGCGTCCCCGACGGCGACGGCCACGGAGATGGCCATGCAGCGTTCCCCGGCGGAACCGAACGCGGCAGCGGCCAGGTGGTCCGCGGCGTTGTCCAGGTCCGCGTCGGGCATGATGATCGCGTGGTTCTTCGCCCCGCCCAGGGCCTGGACCCGCTTGCCGTGCTTGGTGGCGGTTTCGTGGACGTACTGGGCGATAGGCGTGGAACCAACGAAGCTGATGCCATCTACGTCCGGGTGCGTCAACAGGCCGTCGACGGTTTCCTTGTCGCCGTGCAGGACCTGGAACACGCCGTCGGGCAGGCCGGCCTGCTTCCACAGCTTGGCCAGCAGCATCGAGGCGGACGGGTCACGCTCGGAGGGCTTGAGGATGAAGGCGTTTCCGGTGGCAATCGCCGTCGGGGCCATCCACAAAGGCACCATGACCGGGAAGTTGAACGGGGTGATCCCGGCGACCACGCCCAGGGGCTCGCGGAAGGAGAAAACATCGATGCCGGTGGAGACCTGGTCCGAGTAGTCGCCCTTGAGCAGGGTGGGGATGCCGCAAGCGAACTCGATCACTTCCAGGCCGCGGCCGATCTCGCCCTTCGCATCGGAGAGGACCTTACCGTGCTCTGCCGTGATCAGGGCAGCGAGTTCCTCAACATGCGAGGCGACAAGTTCGCGGAACTTGAACAAGACAGCGGTGCGCTTGGCCAAGGAGAAGTCTGCCCACTTTTCCGCCGCGGCCTTCGCTGCGGCGACAGTGACGTCCAGATCGGCCCGGTTGGCGAGCCGCAGCGTTGCGGATACGGCGCCGGTGGCCGGGTTGTAGACCGGCTGGCTGCGATCGCCGACGCCGGCAGTTTCAACACCGTTGATGAAATGCTTGATGGTGGTCATGATGGATCCTTTTCAGAGTCACTAGGTGAGGAGGGCCGTGCCGGGTTCACGCCGGCGGACAGCCGTTCGTTGGCCCGGTCTTTTCGGAGGAAGTTAAGCGTAGATTTTCTTGTAGATGGCTTGGATCTGCTCAGCGTCCGGAACGACAGCCCCGCCGGGTC
Source organism: Arthrobacter sp. NPDC093128 (assembly GCF_040683875.1). NCBI lineage: Bacteria > Bacillati > Actinomycetota > Actinomycetes > Micrococcales > Micrococcaceae > Arthrobacter > Arthrobacter sp. NPDC093128. The sequence continues at coordinate 1,119 of NZ_JBFBEY010000022.1, read as the reverse complement.
GGTCCGGCCCAGCTGCGTGGCGATCATCCCGGGTCACCGCTCAGTCCAGCGCTCGTGATTCCGGCCAGGGCCGCCGACTCATCGTTGTCGGACGTGTCCCCGGAGATGCCCACCGCGCCCACCAGCGCTCCCTCGTCGTCCATGACCAGGACACCGCCGGGTACCGGCACCAAGGCTCCGACCGATCGGCTCACCGCAGCGATGAAGTAGGGTTGCTGCTCGGCGCGGGCCATCAGGGCCCGTGAGCCCATGCCCAGGGCCAGCGCACCGGAGGCCTTGCCGTAGGCGACCTCGAAGCGCTTGTTCGAGGAGCCGTCCTGACGTTCGGCGGCGACGACGTGGCCGCCGGCATCGAGGACGACGACGGTCAGCGGCTTGTACCCCTGCGAGGCGGCGTGGCCCAAGGCCCCGCCGATGGCGCGACGAGCGAGATCGAGGTTCATGCGTCCTCCTCCTTCTTCAGGCCGCGTGGACCGGCTGTCCGCGTGCCGTCATGGAACGACCGCGCAGACCGCGAAGGCCGGATCATCGAAGGGTTCCCGCCGCTGCCTCGGGCGCCCGCAGGGACAGTACGACATCGGCTACCTCGTTGGTCCACTCGCTCACCTGATAGGTGTCGGCGATCGAGCGGAACATCTCGCCGTCCTGGAACGCCTGCAACGCCTCCGGCGAGTCCCAGATGTATACCGCGCCGTGCTGCCCGTTCTCGTAGCGCAGGTAGTGCTTCTGCAGCAGGCCGGGCACTGCCTCCAAGTTGGCCATCCGCGAGGTGTATAACTCCTGGATGCGCTCGTCCGGTAGTGCGGACGTGAAGTGCTCGATGTGGATGATCATAATCGTCTCCTGATCTGTTTGGTTCTCGTTCGAAGTGTGGGCCGGGTGCGTAAAGCGCGGCTGGAGCCGTGCTGAAGCGCGGACAGGCAGTGCGACAGACACCTGACGGGGCTGCCTGGCCGATGAGTCGAGTCGTGGTTGCCTCGCATCGCGGGCCCCGGTCGGTGCCGGGTGAGACCGTGACCGGTGTGCCGATCCGGTGTATGAACCTTACGAAGCGGTTAGGGCCCGGTCAAGGCATCGACGAGACTCACGAAAAGTGCCCGCGAACCGCCCTCAGTGCCT
>NZ_JBFBEY010000021.1:0-92640 GCF_040683875.1 Arthrobacter sp. NPDC093128 | reverse complement strand
CGGGGTGGACAGGCCTGGCCAAAACAACCAATCCATATAAATAAATTGGTATCAACAAACTTGGCACACTATTGAGTTCTCAAACAACAGACACATTCGAATACTTCTCAAACAAATATTTGAATTCCGATGAATTCTTTGTTAGTATTTCTTCGCTGCGATGTTTCTAGCTTATTTCATTCATTTCCACTTTGCAAATCCGGATATTCTCCAGAAATTCACTCGGTGGAATGAATCCGCCCAGCAAAACTTGAAGCAATTTTCATCTCTGCGCCTTGCGCATGAAGAATTGCTTCTCATTTGTAGGGGGTCTGTCACCACTCAGCGGCGGCGACTCAGAAAACAATACACGCTCCTCCCCGGCCGTGCAAATCGGCCGGAGAGGAGCGTGCGGTTGACTCCTGGAGACTGCTAGTTCGAGGAGAGTTCTACTTCCACGGTCGAAAGATTCTTCTTCCCCCGGCGCAGCAGCAGGTAGCGCCCGTGCAGGAGTTCGGTACCTGGAATGACGGCGTCGGGATCAGTCACCTTGGTGTTGTTCACATAGGCGCCGCCTTCACCCACGGTCCGGCGGGCAGCCGACTTGCTGTCCGAAAGCCCGGAGGCCACGAGCAGGTCAACGATGCCGAGGCCATCGGCGTTAATGCGGGTCAAAGGCAGTTCAGCGGTTGCGGCCGCAAGGGTGCGCTCGTCCAGAGCCGCGAGGTCCCCGCCACCGAACAGTGCCGCCGAGGCGGCGATGACCTTCTCAGTTGCTTCCACGCCATGGACAAGCGAGGTCACTTCGAACGCAAGCCTCCGCTGGCCCTCCCGTGCAAACGGACGTTCGGCAATGGAAACTTCCAAGGCTTCGATTTCGGCGCGGGTCAGGAAAGTGAAGACCTTCAGCCTCGCCGCAACGTCGGCATCGGCCGTGTTAAGCCAGAACTGGTAGAAGGCGTACGGGCTGCACATCTCCGGATCGAGCCAGATGGCGTTGCCTTCGCTCTTGCCGAACTTAGTTCCGTCCGAATTGGTGATGAGCGGTGTGCCGAGTGCGTGCACGTGCTTTCCTTCAACCTTGCGGATGAGTTCGGTGCCGCTGGTGAGGTTGCCCCATTGGTCCGATCCTCCAGTCTCCAGGACGCAACCGTAGTCCCGGAAGAGCTGCAGGTAGTCCATCCCCTGAAGGATCTGGTAACTGAACTCGGTGTAGCTGATGCCTTCATCCGAGCTGAGGCGGGAGGCAACGGCGTCCTTGCGGAGCATGGTGCCGACACGGAAGTGCTTTCCGATTTCGCGGAGGAAGTCGATCGCGCTCAGCGGGGCGGTCCAGTCCAGGTTGTTGACCATCCTGGCGGCGTTTTCGCCTTCGAAGCTCAGGAAGCGGCGGACCTGTGCCTGGAGGTACCCGACCCACTCGGAAACAGTGTCCTTGGTGTTCAGGGTCCGTTCCGCCGTCGGCCGCGGATCACCGATGAGGCCTGTCGACCCGCCAACGAGGCCCAGGGGCTTATGCCCGGCCAGCTGGAGCCGGCGCATGAGGAGCAACTGCACGAGGTTGCCCAGGTGCAGGCTGGGTGCTGTGGGGTCGAACCCGCAGTAATAGGTGATCGGGTCCCCGGCGAGCAGCTTCTCCAGTTCCACTTCATCAGTGGAAACGTGGACCAGGCCGCGCCAGTTGAGCTCTTGCCAGATGTTGGCAAAGCTCGGATCGTTCTGCTGGGACTCGAGATCATTTAGTTGGGACACGTGATCTAAGTTAGCAGGATTGGCTGGTCCCCAGCGCAGCGTGACAAGTCCGGCCAGCGCAGCGCGGCGGTGCCGCCGGGGCGGCAGGAGGCCGGTAGGTCCGGTCCTCCCGCCATCGGGGATTAGCGTTCGATGCCTGCCGGCACCGGGGCGGCTGCGATCAGCCGCAGCCGCTGCGTCGGCCGGGTCATGGCAACGTAAAGGTCGCCTACCCGTCCGTGCTCATGGTTGAGCATCATGGCCGGCTCCAGCACCACAACGCCGTCGAACTCCAGGCCCTTGGCTTCCCTCGGACTGATGACGACAATGTCCTGCTCGTAACTGCCGGCACCGGTACCGACGCGCCGGCCGTAGGCGGCGCGCAGCGCCGACGTGGCCTGCGGCAGCAGTTCGCCGTCGGCAATCACGGCGAGCAAGCCGCCGTCGAGCGCGTCCAGCTCGTCCGGGAGGACCTCCACGAGCCGGCTGACCACGGAACCGTCATCCACGCGGTCAATGATCGGCGACCAGCGGCCTTCACGGACGGCCTTGGGGGCCGAAACAACCAACCCTGCAGCGGTGGCCATCCTGGCCGCGGCTTCAGCGATCTGTGACGGAGTGCGGTAGTTGACCGTCAGTTCCTCGAGCTGCCAGCGGTCGCCGAACATCGGCTCCAGCGCGCCCTGCCAGGAATTGGCGCCCGCGACGGAACTGGTCTGGGCGATGTCACCGACGATCGTGAACGACTTCAACGGGCAGCGCCGGACCAGCAGGCGCCACTGCATCGGCGACAGTTCCTGGGCCTCGTCAACCACAATGTGCCCGAAGGCCCAGGTGCGGTCGCTGGTTGCCCGCTCCGCCGCAGTGAGCCGCGCTTCGCGCTCCTGGTTCTGGTCGACGAGTTCCTCGGCCGTCATCAGCACGTCCACGCCGGCGGTTTCCATGTTCACCAGCGTCTGCTTCGCGTTGGCGATGTCCCGTGCACGGTCGTGCTCCTGCTGGGCCAGTCCGCGGCCGGCCGCGGGATCAAGCTCGCCAAGCAGTTCGGCGGCTTCATCCAGCAACGGCACGTCCGCTTCGGTCCACGGGCTGTCAGCCGGACGGCTTAGCAGGGCGCGTTCAGCGTCGGTGAGGTCAGGCGTACAGGCTTCCAGGATGGCAGGCTTGCTGAACAGCTCGGAGATGAGCTTTTCCGGTGTCATCGGCATCCAGCAGAGATTCAGTGCGATCCGGACATCGCGTGCCGTGCGGACGTCCTCGGCCAGATACGAGCGGTCGGCGTTGTTGCCGATGCTGCCGGCTTCCACCAGCTCGGTCATCTGTTCGGTCAGCTCGCGGAGCAGGATCTTCACGAACGTCACGCGCGCCTCGTTGTGCGGCTTGTGGGTGGCCCGGGCCTTTTCCCGCGCCCGGCGGACCTGCCGCGGGGTCAGGAGCAGCTTGCGGCCGTCCACGTCAAGGATCCGGTTCTCGGCCGGGATCCGCTGCCGGTTGGACACCGCATTCGCCACCACCTCGGCCATGGACAGCCGTCCCTTGACCGCGGCGACGTCCGATTCCTGTTCCGGTACGGCGTTGATGCCCGGCATCAGCCGGCCGACGCTCGCCATAACGACGCCCGTCTCGCCGAGGGACGGCAGGACGCGCTCGATGTACTTCATGAACGACGACGACGGGCCCACAAGGAGCACACCGGCAGTCTTGAGCCGGTCGCGGTGGGTATAAAGCAGGTACGCGGCCCGGTGCAGTGCGACGGCGGTCTTGCCCGTTCCGGGGCCACCCTGAACGACGACGGCTCCGGAGATGGAGGAGCGGATGATCCTGTCCTGTTCGGACTGGATGGTGCCCACGATGTCCGACATGCGTCCGGTGCGCTTGGAGTTCAGGGCCGCCAGCAACGCGCCCTCACCCTGCAGCGATTCATTGTCGGCCAGCATGCCGGCGTCAAGGACGTCATCTTCAATGGCCTTGACCTGGCGGCCCTGCAGGATCAGGTGGCGGCGGCGGCGGACACCCTGGCGGTCGAAGGCCGTGGCCTGGTAGAAGTGCCCGGCTTCGGGTGCACGCCAGTCAACCATGAGCCGCTGGAGGTCATCCGTGGTCAGGCCGATACGGCCGATGTACTGGGCTTCCCCCGAGTCCAGGTCGAGGCGGCCGAACACCAGCCGGTCGTCCACAGCATCCAGCTGCGCCAGGCGGTCCTCATAGAGGGCCGCGAACGCGTCCCGTTCGGAAACGTTCTGCATGGTTCCCACGGCTCCGGCACGGCGGACCTGGGCCAGTTGAGTGCGCTTTTCCTCGCGCAACTCATCGAGGCGGGCATACAGTCCAGCAACGTAGTCCCGTTCATGGGCCAAATCAGCGTCGAACATCGAGACTTTCCCCTATCGCAAAAGACGGACCGTCCATTCTACAACCATTTTGATGAACGCGCCCGAAACATTTAGTTTCGCCGTTTCCGGCGCCACACTCGGCCCGGCCGGACTCCCCGCAGCACCGGTCCCGGCAGGACCACGTCAGATCCGGATGAGTGAGCGGACACGGTGGCCGGTAAGTGCCGAACGCCCACGAAGCTCGCCGAGCTCCATGACCACACCCACCCCGGCAACGTGGATTCCGCAGCGTTCGAACAGCCTCGTGGCGGCGCCGAGCGTGCCACCGGTGGCCAGGACGTCGTCGAGAATCAGTACACGGCTTCCGGCCGGCAGGTCGGTGGTGTGCAGTTCAAGCGTCGCGGTGCCGTACTCCAGCGCGTAGTCCTCCGCGACCACCTTGCGAGGGAGTTTGCCGGCTTTCCGGACTGTGATGACGCCCGTGTTGGTGGCGTAGGCGGCAGCGGCTGCCAGCAGGAAGCCGCGGGCCTCAACTCCGGCGACGGCGTCGAACTGTCCTTTGAACGGCTCAACCAGTGCGTCCACAACCGCGTGCAGCGCCGCACCGTTGGCAAAGACGGGCGTCAGGTCCTTGAACACGATTCCGGGCTTGGGGTAGTCCGGCACCGTGGCGCACAGGCTGTTGATCAGCTGGTCCACGGGAACGCTTCTTCTGGCTTGGCCCGGCTCGCTTTGATTCACGCATCCACCCTATGCCGGTGGCGGCCATTCTTCACGGTCCGCCCCGTGCAGCATCGGCGCCCACACCCGTGGAGCAGCGGCGCCTAAACCGGACGGGCTTTCGCGGCCTTGTAACGCGAGACCGTGGGATCACCGGTCAGCCAGTACCGCCACGGATAGGCGTGGCTGCCGCCCGCACCTGAAACCCCGACGCGCGGCCCCGTGCTGATGTCGCGTGCCCGTGACACCGGCAGCTCCAGCCTGAACGGTTCGCTGAGGGCGTCCCGGCCGCTGTCCGCCGTCGTCAGTCCCAGCGCCGTGGCCAGCCGGGCAGGCCCGCTGGCCAGGTCCTTGGGGGATTTCGACGTCGGACGCCTGGCGCGGGCAAGTTCCTCGCCACCCACTATTTCCCCGCCGCGGAGCAGGAGCGCAGAGGCAACGCCCGGCGGTCCACAGACAATGTTGGCGCAGTAGTGCATCCCGTAAGTGAAGTAGACATACAGGTGCCCGGCCGGTCCGAACATGGGCTTGTTGCGGCCAGTGGGTCCGCGGAAGGTGTGCGAACCGGGGTCCGGGTGCTGCGAGTCATGCGGACCGAGGTAGGCCTCCACCTCGGTGATCCGCACCGAGACCGAACCCTCGGGACTGGCGTAGCTGAGCACGGCGCCCAGCAGCTGTGGCGCCACGTGCCGGGCGTCCCCGGACAGCAGCTGACGCACGGAGTGTTCGTGTCCGGCTCGTGGCGGGCTGCTGCTCATGCATCGACTTTAACAAGGTCGCCTTAACCAAGCCGCCACGGCCGTGTCCGATTTCCGCTAGCACCGGGTGCGCCGAGCTGACAGGATGGAGCCATGGACTTCTGGCAGCGCTACCGGGCAATCGATGCCCGCGACACCCGCTTCGACGGGCAGTTCTACACGGCTGTCCGGACCACGGGCATCTACTGCCGTCCGTCGTGCCCGGCCAGGACGCCGAAGGCGGAGAACGTCACGTTCTACGAAACCTCCGCTGCCGCCCATGACGCGGGGTACCGGGCGTGCAAGCGCTGCCTTCCGGAAGCAGTTCCGGGCACGCCCGCGTGGAACATCCGTTCCGACATTGCGGGCCGGGCCATGCGGCTCATCAACGACGGCGTGATCAACCGCGATGGCGTGGAGGGGCTGGCGTCGCGGCTCGGTTACTCCTCACGGCAGCTCAACCGGATCCTGAGCCACGAGCTGGGCGCCGGTCCGTTGTCCCTGGCACGGGCCAGCAGGGCGCAGACCGCCCGGACCCTTCTGGTGTCCACCCGGATGAAACTCGCCGACGTTGCCTTCGCGGCCGGGTTCAGCAGCGTCCGCCAGTTTAACGAAACCATCGGCGAGGTCTTCGCCATGACGCCGACAGCGCTGCGGGCCACCGCCCGCCACCACCGGGCACCGGCCGCCACCACGGCATTGACGCTCAGCCTGCCTTACCGTGAACCGTTCGATCCGGGCATCTTCGACTTCCTCGCGGTCCGGTCCATCCCCGGGATCGAGACCGGCACAGCAACCTCCTACGCCAGGACCCTGCGGCTCCCCCACGCCGATGCCCGCTTCAGCGTTGAGTACGACGACGGCGCCCCGGGGCGGCCCCTGATCCTCACCATCGGGGCGGTGGACCTGCGGGACCTGCCGTCACTGCTGAGCAGGGTCCGGCGGCTCCTGGACCTCGATGCCGACCCGGTGGCCATCGACAGCGCGCTTTCAACCGACCCTCGGCTGGCGCCGGCGGTAACGACCCTGCCCGGCATGCGGATGCCCGGGGCTGTGGATCCGCAGGAGCTGCTGATCCGGGCCATGATCGGACAGCAGATCACCGTCGCGGCTGCCCGGACCGCGCTGACCCAGCTGTCCGCCTGCGGAAGCGAGAGCCTGGTGCCCGCGGACGGCCTGCACCGGCTGTTCCCCACGGCCGCCCAGATCGCCGACCCCGGCTTCGGCCTGCTGCGTGGTCCGCAGCGGCGGATCGATTCCGTCCGTACCGCCGCTGCCGCGATGGCCTCCGGCCACCTGGAATTCGGCTACGGCGACGACCTCGCCGGGCTGCAGGCCAAGCTCCTCCCGCTCCCCGGGGTGGGGCCGTGGACCGTGGGATACGTGGCCATGCGGGTGATCGGTGCCCCGGACGTGTTCCTGGCCAACGACGCCGCGGTGAAAAACGGGATCCTTGCGCTCGACGCTGCAACACAGGAGGACCACCACCGGCTGCCCGGCGAACACACCCCGGACTTCACCGAGGTACGCCCCTGGCGTTCGTATGCCACCATGCACCTCTGGCGCGCCGCGGCCCTGCGCACCTGGCCCAAACCCAAGCTGCCGGCAGGCACGCTGTCTGCCGTTCCGGCAGGTTGACCCGAAAGACGTGACCCAAAAAGACGTGACCCACGAAGACTCAACCCAAGGAAGCAAAGCCATGAAAGCCGTACTGCTGACCATGTCCACTCCGGACGGCCCGTTCACCATCATTGCCCGCGACGGTGCCGTCCTGGCGTCCGGCTGGACCGCGGAGCCGGCGGAGCTGACGGGCCAGATCCATCCTGAACTGCTGCCGGATGAGTTCGTTCCGGTTCTTGGGCTGGGCGAAATTTCTGACGCCGTGGATGCTTTCTACGCCGGCGATCCGGAGCCCGCCATGCGGGTGCCGGTGCTGCAGAAGTCCGGGCCGTTCCGCAGCCACGCCTGGGACGTGCTCCGGACGGTGAGCCCCGGACGGCCGGTGACCTATACCGAATACGCTGAACTGTCCGGGAACCCGAAGGCTGTCCGCGCCGCGGCCAGCGCGTGTGCCTTCAACGCTGCAGCCCTGTTCGTGCCGTGCCACCGCGTGGTGCGGACGGACGGGACCCTGGGCGGATTCAGGTGGGGGCTCACGGTCAAGGAGAGCCTGCTGGGACGGGAAAAACGCTGACGCCGGCGGCGTGCGCTGCCGGCTATTTGGTGATCGGAACGCCCGAGGGCCAGGGCAGGAGCTCCGGAAGGTCAACACCGTCCGCCGCAGCGGACGCGCGCAAGCTGCCCAGCGAAGGCTCGCGTCCCGCCAGCCAGGCGGCGATGTCGGTCAGCATTCCGTTGATGACGGTGGACCGGTTTCCCGTGCCAATGCTCACCGGCGGCAGGCCCAGGGGCTGGAGGACGAACTTCTGCCCCTCCGGCACGCGGGCGGCCAGGAATCCGAACAGCTGCTCGCAGAACGTGCGGCTCCAGGTTTCCGGCCCGAGTCCGGTGTTGAGGTCCGAGGTGTGGATCACGAGTTCCCGCCACAGGGCGGCACCGCCGTCCAGCACTACTCCGCCACGGTAGGAAATCGGTGCCTGCCAGCCGGCAGCATCCAAGGAATCGAAGGCCCTCAGTGCCCGTTCCAGCGCAGAGTCCAAATCGGCACGGTGTTGCGCCAAGGTGTGCCCGGCCGCCATCTCGATGGCCTTCGTGCGGCCCTCATGGCCGCCGTCGTAGAGATCCACCGTCTCCCCGCGGTCGGCGAATTCGAGTTGCCGGGCCATGGCGTTCGAGATCCCGGTGATGTGCGCCAGGACGTGCCCACGTGTCCAGCCGGGCAGCGTGGACGATGCCGTGACATCGGCTTCGGTGAGTTTGCCGGCCTGGGAGGCAACGACGTCGGCAGCTTTGTGGAGTTCGGTGAGCAGTGCGTCCGGTGTGATTGCGGTCATACGGCAATCGTAGCGGACAGTTAATCTGACTTAACGCAGCCCGTGCTCCCGGCCCGGACCGTAGCGGTGGCGCACGTGGCGGCGGTCGTGGCGGGCCTGCCAGAACTCGATCTCCACTGGCTGGATCGCATAGAGCTGCCAGTCCGGGTTCCGGCTGCCGTCCGCCGCGGGCCGGGCGTCCCAGTCCGCCGCCGAAGCCTCCGCGGAAAGCTCCACGACGAGGCCGGCCACACGGACCTGCCTGCCTTGCAACGGCCAGTAGAAATTCAGCGCAGCCTTCGGGTTCGCTGCGAGTTCCCGCCCCTTGCGTGAGGTGCGGGACGTCGCGATGTGCCAGCCGACGTCGTCGATGTCCTTCAGGATCAGCATCCGGGACGACGGTTGCGCCCCGGCACCCACGGTGGCCAGGCTGCACGCGTGGGGTTGCGGCTCCCCCGCGGCCAGGGCCTCCCCAAGCCACCGCCGGAACAGTTCGGCCGGGTCCGCGGGGGCCGCCGCGGCGTCAAAATCCGGAAGATCCGCCGGGAAGTCCGGCAGGGCACGGAGGTACTGGCGGAAGAATTCACTCATGGCGCAATGGTAGCGGGGAGTTTTCGGTCGTTAACGCCCAACGCTCTCCCACTTTTCGCAGGAAAATCGGCGACGCTCTCTCACTTTCTTGAGGAAAGTGAGAGAGCGTTGGCCAAAAAGCTGCAGGAAGTGAGAGAGCGTGCGGCTGTTAGCCGGTGTACTCCCGCACGCCGGCAAGCTCTGCTTCCAGCGCGAGCAGCTGGCGCTCGACGGCGGCAGGTGCCGTGCCGCCCTGGGAGTTGCGGCTGTTGAGTGAACCTTCGGTGGACAGGACCGTGCGGACCTCCGGCGTCAGGTGCTCGGAGATCGCGGCGAATTCCCCATCCGTGAGGTCCCACAGCTCAACATTCCGGCTTTCGGCCTGCTTGACCGCTGCTCCGGAGAGCTCGTGCGCCTCGCGGAACGGAACGCCCTGGCGGACCAGCCATTCGGCAATATCCGTGGCCAGCGCGAAGCCCTGCGGTGCCAGCGATTCCATCCGTTCGGTGTTGAACTTCAGCGTCGCGATCATGCCGGAGACTGCCGGGAGCAGGACTTCCAGCGTGTCGGCGGCGTCGAAAACCGGCTCCTTGTCCTCCTGCAGGTCGCGGTTGTACGCGAGCGGCAGGCCCTTGAGCGTGGCCAGCAGCCCGGTTAGGTTGCCGATCAGCCGGCCGGCCTTCCCGCGTGCCAGTTCAGCCACATCCGGGTTTTTCTTCTGCGGCATGATCGAGGACCCGGTGGAGTAGGAATCGTGCAGGGTGACGAAGGAGAATTCCTTCGTGGCCCACAGGATGACTTCCTCCGAGACCCGGGACAGGTCAACACCGATCATGGCGGTGACCCAGGCGAACTCGGCGAAGACGTCGCGCGAGGCGGTGCCGTCGATCGAGTTGTGCGTTGCCGAGAAGAAGCCCAGGTCCGCGGCCACAGCCTCGGGGTCCAGGCCCAGCGAGGAGCCTGCGAGGGCCCCCGAACCGTAGGGCGAAACGCCTGCGCGCTTGTCCCAGTCCTGCAGCCGCTGCACATCGCGCAGCAACGCCCAGGCGTGGGCCAGCAGGTGGTGGCTGAGCAGGACCGGCTGGGCGTGCTGGAGGTGGGTCCGGCCGGGCATGGCCACGCCCTGGTGCGCCTTGGCCTGGTCCACCAGCGCCTCGATCGTTGCCAGCACGCCGCGGGCAATGATCCGGGCGTGGTCACGCAGGAACATCCGTCCCAGCGTGGCCACCTGGTCGTTGCGCGACCGCCCGGCGCGGAGCTTGCCGCCCAGTTGGGTGCCGGCGCGCTCGATGAGCCCGCGTTCCAGCGAGCCGTGGACGTCCTCATCGGACTCCGCGGGCAGGTAGGCGCCGGAGGCAACATCCGCGTCCAGCTGTGTCAGGGCAGCGAGCATACCTTCGAGCTCGGCATCGTCCAGCAGCCCGGCCTTGTGCAGCACGCGGGCGTGCGCCTTGGATCCGGCGATGTCATAGCGGGCCAGCCGCCAGTCAAAGTGGGTGGACTTGCTCAGGGCCGCCAGGGCGTCCGCGGGGCCGCCGGCAAACCGGCCGCCCCACAGCGCGCCCGTGTTGGTGGCTTCGGATTTTTGCTCAGCCACAGGGGCTACTTTCCTGCGACGCGGATGTCGCGGCCGGAGGCAACCTTCGCGGACATGCCCCACAGCTCGATGAAGCCGCGGGCCATCGACTGGTCGAAGGTGTCGCCGGTGTCGTAAGTGGCGAGGTCGAAGTCGTACAGCGAGGTCTCGGAGCGGCGTCCGTTGACGATCGCCTGGCCGCCGTGCAGGGTCATGCGGATGTCGCCGGAGACGTACTTCTGGGTGTCCTCGATAAAGGCGTCCAGTGAACGCTTGAGCGGGGAGAACCACTGGCCGTCGTAGACCAGTTCGGACCAGCGCTGGCCGACACTGGCCTTGAAGCGGGCCTGCTCGCGCTCAACGGTGATGTCCTCGAGGTGCTTGTGCGCGGTGATCAGCGCCATGGCGCCCGGAGCTTCGTAGATCTCGCGGGACTTGATGCCGACGAGGCGGTCCTCGACAACGTCGATGCGGCCCACGCCCTGGGCGCCGGCGCGCCGGTTGAGTTCCTTGATGGCCTGCAGCGGGGTGACCTTGACGCCGTCGATCGCTACCGGAACACCGGCTTCGAAGGAGATGGTGACCTCATCCGGTGCCGGCGGGAATTCCGGGGTGGCGGTGTAGTCGTAGATGTCCTTGGTGGGGGCGTTCCAGATGTCCTCGAGGTAGCCGGTTTCGACGGCGCGGCCCCAGACGTTCTGGTCGATCGAGTACGGGTTCTTCTTGGTGGTCTCGATCGGCAGTCCCTTTTCCTCGGCGAAGGCGATGGCCTTGTCGCGGGTCAGGGCAAGGTCGCGGACCGGGGCGATGCACTTCAGGTCCGGGCCGAGGGTCTGGATGCCGACTTCGAAGCGGACCTGGTCGTTGCCCTTGCCGGTGCAGCCGTGGGCCACGGTGGTGGCGCCGAATTCGCGGGCGGCCTTGACCAGGTGCTTGACGATCACCGGGCGGGAGATCGCGGAGACCAGCGGGTAGTGGCCCTGGTAAAGGGCGTTGGCCTTCAGCGTGGGCATGCAGTATTCGTTGGCGAACTCATCGCTGGCGTCGGCCACGTAGGCTTCGACGGCGCCGCAGCCCAGCGCGCGCTGGCGGATGGTCTCCAGCGACTCGCCGCCCTGTCCGACGTCGACCGCCACGGCGATGACCTCGGCGCCGGTGGCTTCGCCGATCCAGCCGATGGCAACGGAAGTATCCAGGCCACCGGAGTAGGCCAGAACAATACGCTCAGTCACGGAAATGCTCCTTAGTTGTTTGGTGATGCTTGATGTCTGATGAAAGTTGTTGGTGAAGCTGTCTGCTAAGAGCCTGTCACATCGCTGTGGCGGGCCCAATCCCGCGGCGTTCCGCCGGCTACTGGCTGCCGGCTTCCTCGGCGAAGTGCAGGAAACGGGCGGCCACCTCCGCGCCGCCCACCGGGTCCCGCGTGACAAGCAGCACGGTGTCATCCCCGGCGATGCTCCCCAGGATGGAGGGCATGACCGAATGGTCGATGGCCAGGGCGAGGAAGTTCGCCGCTCCCGGCGGCGTCCTGAGCACCACGATGTTCGCCGAAGCTTCGGCCGTGACGAGCAGTTCGCCGCACAGCCGGGCAAGGCGGGCGTCCAGGATCTCCTGCGTGACGCCGGACTTGGCCGCACGCTCCCCGCCCTCCCCCGGAACGGCGTAAACCAGCACGCCGTCCTTGCCGCGGACCCGGACTGCGCCGAGCTCCACGAGATCTCGGGACAGCGTGGCCTGGGTGACCTGGACGCCGTCGTCCGCCAGCAGCGCGGCAAGCTCCGCCTGCGAGCGGACCGACTCACCGGTCAGGATCGCGGTAATCCGCGCCAGCCTGGCCGTTTTGGTGGCGGGGCTCGGGCCCTGCGCCGCCGGGGGGACGGACATTATCCGAGTCCCCCGACCGGTGCCAGCCCGTCAACAACGGCCAGGCCGGACCGGTGCATGAGCCAGGCCATCAGTGCCTTCTGGGCGTGCAGGCGGTTTTCCGCCTCGTCCCAGACGATCGACTGCGGGCCGTCAATGACTCCCGCGGAGATCTCATAGCCCCGGTACGCCGGCAGGCAGTGAAGCACGACTGCGTCAGGCGCCGCGAGCTGCATCGCCGCTTCGTCCACGGAGTAGTCGCGGAACAGCTGGAGCCTGGCTTCCTTCTCGGTCTCCTGGCCCATGGACACCCAGGTGTCGGTGGCGACGACGTCGGCACCCTTGAGCGCCTCCGCGGCGTCCGTGGTGATCAGGACCGAGCCGCCCGTTTCGGCTGCCCGCTCTTCCGCCGCAGCCACGATATCGGCGGACGGCAGGTAGCCGTCCGGGCCGGCGATGCGCACGTGCATCCCGGCTGTCACGCCGGCCAGCAGGTAGGAGTTCGCCATGTTGTTGGCGGAGTCGCCAAGATAGCTCATGGTGAGGCCCTTGAGCTCGCCCTTGTGTTCCTTGACGGCCAGCAGGTCCGCCAGCAGCTGGCAAGGGTGGTAGTCGTCGCACAGGGCGTTGATGACCGGGACCTTGGAATTTTCGGCCATGGCCACGAGCCCGGCGTGTGCGCCGGTCCGCCAGACGATGGTGGAGACCATGCGCTCCAGGACCTTGGCCGTGTCCTCCACCGATTCCTTGTGGCCGATCTGAGCCTCCCCCGGGTTGATGATCAGGGCGTTTCCGCCCATGTCCGCCACACCGGTGGCGAAGGAGACCCGGGTCCGGGTGGAGGTCTTGTCGAAGATGACGGCGACGGTTTTCCGTCCGCTGCCTTCAGCGGCGAACGGCTGGACGCTGTAGGGCGCGGCCTTCATGCGCACGGCGAGGTCCAGGACCTCGGCCTGCTCGGCCGGGGTGAGGTCGGTGTCCTTGAGGAAGTGACGGGTTGCGGAGCTGGTCACTGGGCATCCTTTGCGGTCTGGAGGAGCATGGGCAGTGCCTGGACGAAGCTGTCGGCCTGTTCGGCGGTCAGGATCAGCGGCGGGGCGAGGCGGATGGTCCGCGGACCGGGGCTGTTGACGATGAAACCGGCATCCAATCCCGCGGTGACCACGGCGGGCGCGACGTCCGCGTCCAGGTCAAAGCCGATCAGGAGGCCTTCGCCGCGCACTTCCGTGACGCCGTCCACCTCGGCCAGCTTCGAGCGAAGGCGTTCCCCCACACTACGGACGTTGTCCAGGACGCGCTGGCTCTCAATTGCGTGCAGCGTGGCCAGCGCGGCGGCTGTAGCCACCGGGTTCCCGCCGAACGTGGTGCCGTGCTGGCCGGCCGTCAGGAGTGCGGACGTCTCGGGGCCGAAGGTGACCAGCGCCCCGATCGGGAAGCCGCCGCCCAGGCCCTTGGCGAGGGTCACGGCGTCGGGCACGATCCCGGCGTCTTCACTGGCAAGCCATTTGCCGGTGCGGCCGATGCCGGTCTGGACTTCATCGAGGATCAGCAGTGCGCCTGCCTTCGTGGTGGCTTCGCGCGCGGCCTGCAGGTAGCCGGCGGGCAACGGCCGGACACCGGCTTCGCCCTGGATCGGTTCGAGGAAAACAGCCGCCGTCGTTTCATCGATGGCTTCCACGAGGGCGTCAACGTCCCCGAACGGGATGTGCACCACGCCGCCGGGCAGCGGTTCAAACGGCGCCCGGTACGCTTCCTTGGCGGTGAGCGCCAGGGCGCCCATGGTCCGGCCGTGGAAGGCGCCCTCGAGGGCTATGATCTTGGTCCGTGTCTTCCCGCTCCCATCGGCGCCGGCGCCGGAGTTGCGCCGCGCCAGCTTGAACGCGGCCTCGACGGCTTCGGTTCCGGAGTTCGCGAAGAACACCTTGGAACCGGCCGGTGCCTTGCTCAGTTCGAGCAGCTTTTCGGCCAGCGCGATCTGCGTGGGGCTGGTGAAGAAGTTGGAGACGTGGCCCAGGGTGGCCAGCTGGCTGGAAATCACCGACGTCACGAACGGGTGGGCGTGGCCCATGGCGTTCACGGCAATGCCGCCCAGCAGGTCCAGGTACTCCTTGCCGTCCGCGTCCCAGACCAGGCATCCTGCGCCGCGGACCAGGACACGCTGCGGCGTGCCGAAGACGCCCATGAGTGACGAGGAGTACCGGGTCAGCCACTCGGCTCCGGTTGTGTGGCCACGGGTCTCCACCAGTTCGACCACCGGGGACTTTTCAATCTGGCTCATGCGTTCGTTTCCTCGTCCGGGACCACCTGCGTGCCAATGCCCGCGGCAGTGAATGTTTCCAGCAGCATGGAGTGCGGCAGGCGCCCGTCCACAATGTGCGCCCGCTCCACTCCTTCGTCGACCGCTTTCAGGCAGGCGGCCATCTTGGGGATCATGCCCGACTCAAGCCGCGGCAGCATCTCCCGCAGCTCCGACGCCGTCAGGGACGAGATGAGCGATGACCTGTCCGGCCAGTTCGCGTAGAGGCCCTCGACGTCGGTGAGGATGACCAGCTTGGAGGCGCCCAGGGCCGACGCGACGGCGGCCGCCGCGGTGTCCGCGTTGACGTTGAGGACCTGCCCGGTGGTCTGGAACCGGCGGGTTCCCTCCTCACTGCTGCCCTCGTCAATGATTTCCGGGGCAACAGTCGAAATCACCGGGATCCGGCCGGCCGCGAGGATATCAACGATGCCTTCCGGGTTGACGCCGACGACCTCGCCGACGAGGCCCAGGTCCACTTCTTCGCCGTCCACGACGGTTCCCGTGCGGACGGCGCGCAGCAGGCCGCCGTCCTCTCCGGACATGCCGACGGCGTAGGGGCCATGGGAATTGATGAGGCCCACGAGTTCGCGGCCCACCTGGCCGGTCAGCACCATGCGGACCACGTCCATGGCCTCGGGGGTGGTGACGCGGAGGCCGCCTTTGAATTCGGACTCGATGCCCAGGCGGCTGAGCATGGCGTTGATCTGCGGACCGCCGCCGTGCACCACGACGGGGTGGATTCCCACGTGGTGCAGGAACACCACGTCCTCAGCGAAGGCACGGCGGAGTTCTTCGTTGACCATGGCGTTGCCGCCGTACTTGATCACCATGGTGGAGCCGGCGAATCGCTGGATCCATGGCAGTGCCTCGATCAGCGTGCCGGCTTTGTCCTGGGCGTCGCTCATCGACGTGGTCTCGCGTGTCTGGGTGTTCATGCTGTCTCCCCGGAAGGTGGGTGCGCCACCTAGCTTGAGTAGGCGCTGTTTTCGTGGACGTAGTCGTGCGTGAGGTCGTTGGTCCAGATCGTGGCCTCGGCCTCTCCGGCCTGCAGGTCGATCTCCACGAGGACCTCGCGGGGCTCGAGGTCCACGAGGCTTCGGTCCTCGCCGATGCTTCCGTTCCGGCAGATCTGCACGCCGTTCATGGAAACGTTCAGCTGGTCCGGTTCGAATGCGGCATCGGTGGTGCCAACGGCGGAGAGCACGCGCCCCCAGTTGGGGTCCTTGCCGAAAATGGCCGCCTTGAACAGGTTGGAGCGGGCCACGGCGCGGCTGACGATCTCGGCGTCCTTTTCGCTGGCGGCGTTGAAAGTGCGGATCGCGATGTCGTGGCTGGCGCCCTCGGCGTCGCCGATCAGCTTGCGGGCCAGCTCGGCGCAGACCTGGGTCAGTCCGGCACCGAAGTCCTTGGCGGCGGGCACGGCACCCGAGGCGCCGGATGCCAGCAGCACCACGGTGTCGTTGGTGGACATGCAGCCGTCCGAGTCCGCCCGGTCAAAGGTGACCCGGGTGGCGTCGCGGAGCACGACGTCGAGCATTTCAGGCTGGACGTCCGCGTCGGTGGTGATGACCACCAGCATGGTGGCCAGCCCGGGAGCCAGCATGCCGGCGCCCTTGGCCATGCCGCCGATGGTGTACTCGTTGCCTTCGGTGTCCTTGCCGGTGAAGACGGCCTCCTTGGACACGGAATCCGTGGTCATGATCGCCGTGGCAGCAGCAGGGCCGCCGTCTGCGCTGAGGGCCGACTTCGCCGCACTGATCGCCGGGATGATCTTGTCCATGGGCAGCTGCTCGCCGATCAGGCCGGTGGAGCAGACAAAAATATCGGTGGCCGAGGCGCCCAGCACTTCGGCGGTCTTTTCCGCAGTGGCGTGGGTGTTCTGGAAGCCCTGCGGACCGGTGCAGGCGTTGGCGCCGCCCGAGTTGAGGATGACGGCGTCGACGCGGCCGTCCTTGACCACCTGGCGCGACCAGTGCACAGGGGCCGCGGCCACGCGGTTCGAGGTGAACACCGCCGCTGCCGCCTTCGAGGGGCCGTCGTTGACGACGAGGGCAAGGTCCGGGTTACCGGACGTCTTCAGTCCGGCTTTGACGCCGGTGGCCCGGAATCCCTTGGGTGCGGTAACGGTCACGGGGCAACTCCCTGCAGGTTGAGGCCGGCGGTTTCCGCCAGGCCAAGGGCGATATTCATGGACTGCACGGCGCCGCCGGCGGTCCCCTTGGTCAGGTTGTCGATGGCGCAAGTGACGATGACGCGGCCGGTGTGGGCGTCGAAGGCGAGCTGCATCACGGCGTGGTTGGAGCCTTGGACGGCCTTGGTGGCGGGCCACTGCCCTTCGGGGAGCAGGTGCACGAACGGCTCGTCGTCGTACGCCTCTTCCCAGGCGCTGCGCAGCTCTGCCGCCGTGACGCCGGGCTTCACCTTTGCCGTTGCGGTGGTGAGGATGCCCCGGCTCATCGGGGCAAGGGTGGGCGTGAAGGATACCGTCACGGCCTCGCCCGCGGCATTGCCCAGCCCCTGTTCAATCTCGGGGGTGTGGCGGTGGCCGCCACCCACGCCGTACGGGCTCATGGACCCCATGACCTCGGAGCCGATGAGGTTGACCTTCGCGGCTTTCCCGGCACCCGAGGTGCCCGAGGCAGCGACAATCACCACGTCGTCGGGCTGGAGGATGCCGCCGGCGAAGCCGGGCGTCAGGGCAAGCAGGGCCGACGTCGGGTAGCAGCCCGGTACGGCGATCCGCTTGGCTCCCTTGAGCCTTTCCCGCTGGCCCGGAAGTTCGGGCAGCCCGTAAGGCCACGTCCCGGCATGCGCGGAACCGTAGAACTTTTCCCAGGCGGCGGGGTCTTCCAGCCGGTGGTCGGCGCCGGCGTCGATCACTACCGTGCCCTCGGGCAACTGCGCCGCGATCTCGGCGGAGGCCCCGTGCGGCAGTGCCAGGAACACCACATCATGGCCTGAGAGGTTCTCCACGGTGGTGTCCTCAAGGATGCGGCTGGCCAAACCATGGAGATGCGGCTGCAATTCGCCTAGTCTGGAACCGGCGTTGCTGTGCGCTGTGATGGCGCCGATGGTGACGTCAGGGTGTCCGGCCAGGAGCCGAAGCACCTCGCCGCCGGCGTAACCGCTCGCACCGGAAACGGCAACAGAAATAGTCATGGGAACGACTATACAGCAAGACTATGCATAGAGGCCGATATTTATGCATCAGCTCCCACCTGCCCTCATTATGAGTGTGAGCGTATGCTTGGAGAAGGGTGATCCTGACCGTGCGGTCCGAATGTCGGCTGCAGCGTTGCCCGTAAACAGTTACGAGGCCCCATGACCCCCACAACTACTTCGGAGCGCCCCCAGACGCGCGTCCGGCAGCCTAATGCGGTTGTCCTGAGCTACTCAGAACTCCTCAAGAGCGTCAAGGCAGCGGGCCTGCTCGAACGACGCGTCGGCTTCTACGTCACGGTGTTCTCCATCCTGGTGCTCCTGATGACCGCCACCTGGTTCGGTTTCGCGCTCATCGGTGACAGCTGGTTCCAGCTCCTGATTGCCGCCGCCCTGGGCATCCTGTGCACCCAGCTGAGCTTCCTGGCCCACGAGGCCGGGCACCGCCAGATCTTTGCCTCCCGCCGCGCCAACGACTGGGCGGCAAGGCTGCTCGCCACGTCCGTGGCCGGCATGAGCTATTCCTGGTGGGAGCAGAAGCACGGCGCGCACCACAACCACCCGAACGTCATTTCCAAGGACCCCGACATCGCACCCGGGCCCATCGCTTTCCACACCGAAGCGGTTGTCGCCCGGCAGGGACGGTTCGCCTTCCTCACCCGCAAGCAGGGCTGGTTCTTCTTCCCGCTCCTGTTCCTGGTGGGCCTGGGCCTGCAGATCGATTCGGTCAAGTTCATCTTCCGCCGCGCCAAGGTCACGCACCGCTGGGTTGAAATCCCGATCCTCCTGGCACGCCTGAGCCTGCTGCCGGTCCTCACCTTCACCTTCCTGCCGTGGGGCATGGCCCTGGCGTTCATCGGCGTCCAGCTCGCCGTCTTCGGCTTCTACATGGGCGCTTCCTTCGCCCCGAACCACAAGGGCATGCCGGTCCTGCCCGCGGACAGCCGCGTGGACTTCTTCAGCCGCCAGGTCCTGACGTCCCGGAACATCTCCGGCGGCCGTTTTATGGACATCCTGCTGGGCGGCCTCAACCGCCAGGCCGAGCACCACCTGTTCCCGGACATGGCCCGTCCGCAGCTGGACAAGGCCGCCAAGATTGTCCGCGAGTACTGCGCCAAGCACCAGGTTCCCTACACGGAAACCACCCTGCTGCAGTCCTACGGCATCATCGTCCGTTACCTCAATGACGTGGGCCTCTCCGCAGGCCGCCACTTCGAATGCCCCATGGCTACCGTCACCCGCCGCTACTAGGCACACGCCGCTGAGGCGCACACCCGAATTCCACGTTTCACCCGAAGTGACGGCCGGTTACCGGCCGTCACTTCGTCGTTGCCAGCGGTGTCCCTAGGATGGATCCAGTATCCGGGCCTGGAAATCCCAGCCCAGGGAAGGAGACACATGATGCATGCAATCGTCGCCCGCCAGGCAGGCGGTCCGGAGGTTCTGGAGCTGGCAGAGGTGGCTCGGCCGGTGCCCGGCCCCGGCCAGCTCCTGGTCAAGGTCGCCGCCACCGGGGTGAACTTCATCGATACCTACAAGCGCAGCGGCACGTACAAGGTGCCCTATCCGTTCACTCCGGGCTCCGAAGCGGCCGGCACGGTGGAGGAGCTGGGCGAGGGCGTAACGGTGTTCTCGGTCGGAGACCGGGTGGCCACCGCTGAAAGCACCAACTGCTATGCCGGCTACATCCTCATCGATGAGGACAAGGCACTGCCTGTCCCCCGCGGCGTAGACGATTTCACCGCGGCCGCCCTTCCGCTCCAGGGCATCACCGCGCACTACCTGATCAATTCCTCCTTCCGAGTCGAGCCGGGCCATACGATACTGCTGCACGCCGGAGCCGGCGGCGTCGGCCTGCTCATGATCCAGCTGCTCAAGGCGAAGGGCGCCCGCGTCATCACCACCGTCTCCTCCGACGACAAGGGGAAGCTGGCCCGCGAAGCCGGCGCCGACCATGTGCTGAGCTACGAAGGCTTCGCCGCCCGGGTCCGGGAACTTACCGACGGAACCGGCGCGGACGTGGTGTACGACGGCGTCGGGAAGGACACGTTCGACGGTTCCCTCGCTGCCCTGCGTGTCCGCGGCACGCTTGTTCTCTTCGGAGCCGCATCCGGACCGGTTCCGCCGTTCGATCCGCAACGGCTTAACGCCGGCGGCTCCCTGTACCTGACCCGGCCGACCATCAACCACTTCCTGCGCAATGCCCAGGAACGCCGCTGGCGCTCCGATGAGATCTTCGCAGCGGCCGCCAACGGCAGCCTCAAGGTCCGGATCGGCGGCCGCTACGACCTGACGAAGGCAGCCCAGGCCCACGACGACCTGGAACAGCGCCGCACCACCGGCAAGGTCATCCTGGTTCCCTGACCCGATACAGGAGGGCCGGTAATAGGCGACGCCGGTAAACGCGGCGCAAACACCCTGCGAAACCCCGGCGAACTGCGACACCTTCTGTTCATCTTGTGCGGAAAGAATCACCCCGTGACTGAACAACCGCAAGCTCCCGGCTCCGCGCCGGAAACCGGCACCGATTCGCGTCCGGCCGTCCGGAGCCTTTACCTGCCGCAACTGCCGGGCGCCGCCGCCGCGCCGCCCGAACGGACGCTGATCGATATCCTCCAGGAGACGGCCAGGAAGTATCCGGAGGCCTCGGCGCTGGACGACGGCCACCGGCGGCTGAGCTATGCACAGCTGATGGCCGAGGTCCGGGCAACGGCGCGTGAGCTGCACCAGGCGGGCCTCGGGGCCGGCGACAAGATCGGCGTCCGTATCCCGTCCGGCACCAACAAGCTGTACGTCTCCATCCTGGCGGTCCTGCTGATCGGGGCCGCGTACGTCCCGGTGGATGCTGATGACCCCAACGAACGTGCCAAGCTGGTGTTCGGTGAAGCCCGTGTGGCCGCCATCCTCAGGGCCAACGGCGAGATCGTCACAGGCGGCAAGCGCCCGCAGCCGTTCCCGGATCCCCGGATGCCGGAGCCCGACGACGACTCCTGGGTGATCTTCACCTCCGGCTCCACCGGCACGCCCAAGGGAGTCGCCGTGCAGCACCGGTCCTCGGCCGCATTCGTCGATGCCGAAGCCCGGATCTTCCTGCAGGACGAACCCATTGGCCCCCAGGACCGCGTCCTGGCCGGACTGTCCGTGGCGTTCGACGCTTCCTGCGAAGAGATGTGGCTGGCCTGGCGCTACGGTGCATGCCTCGTCCCCGCTCCGCGGTCGCTGGTCCGCACCGGAATGGACCTCGGTCCGTGGCTGATCAGCCACGGGATAACAGTGGTGTCCACGGTGCCCACCCTCGCCGCCCTGTGGCCGGCCGAAGCGCTGGAAAACGTGCGCCTGTTGATTTTCGGCGGCGAAGCCTGTCCCCCGGAGCTCGCGGAGCGGCTCGCCGTGGACGGCCGGGAAGTATGGAACACCTACGGACCCACCGAAGCCACCGTAGTGGCATGCGCGGCGCCGCTGGGCCTGCCCGGTCCCGTCCGGATCGGCCTGCCGCTGGACGGCTGGGACCTTGCCGTGGTTGATGCCGGCGGCGTTCCGGTGGCAGAGGGCGAAGTGGGCGAGCTCATCATCGGCGGCGTGGGGCTGGCCCGGTACCTCGACCCCGCCAAGGATGCCGAAAAGTACGCGCCGATGCCATCACTTGGTTGGGCCCGGGCCTACCGGTCCGGAGACCTGGTCCGCTACGAAGCGGCGGGCCTGGTCTTTATGGGGCGCGCCGACGAGCAGGTGAAGCTCGGCGGCCGGCGGATTGAACTCGGCGAGATCGACGCGGCGCTGCAGGCACTGCCGGGCGTTGCCGGCGCGGCGGCGGCAGTGCGCACGACGGCGGCCGGGAACCAGATCCTGGTTGGCTACCTTGCCCCTGCGGGCACGGCGGACATCGACCTCACCGCTGCCCGTGGACTGCTGGGGGTCAGCCTTCCGGCAGCGCTCATCCCGCTTCTGACGGTGGTCGAATCCCTGCCCACGAAGACAAGCGGAAAAGTTGACCGCCATTCCCTGCCCTGGCCCTTGGCCGGAGCGGGCGCTGCCGACGCGGACAATGCCCCGCTGAACCTGCCGGAGGACGCCAGCTGGATCGTGGAGCAGTGGGGCAGCATCCTGGGGACACCGGCGTCCAACCTGGATGCGGACTTCTTCGCCCACGGCGGCGGATCCCTCGCAGCAGCGCAGCTGGTCTCGGCGCTGCGGGTCCGTTACCCCACCATCACCGTGGCCGACATCTACGCCACCCCCAGGGTGGGCGCACTGATCGACGCGGCCCGCCAATCCCTGCCTGAAGGAGTGGCCGGTCCGGCGCCCGAACGGGAAGTCCGCCCCACGGCATTGAAGTCGCAGATTTTCCAGACGCTCATGGGCGTCCCCCTGCACATCCTGGTGGGGATGCGCTGGCTCACCTACGTCATGGCGGCCAACAACCTGCTGGCAGCCTTTGCCGGCTTCTCGGCGACTCCTGTCATCTCGTGGTGGTGGGTGGCTGCCTCCTGGCTGGTGTTCGTGAGCCCGGCCGGCCGGATGGGCATTTCTGTCCTGGCTGCCAGGACCCTGCTCCGGAAGGTGGCCCCCGGGACCTACCCCAGGTCCGGCAAGGTGCACCTGCGGCTGTGGCTGGCGGAGCAGATCCAGGATTTGTCCGGCGCCATCAGCCTGGCCAGCGCACCCTGGGTTCCCTACTATGCGAAGGCCCTTGGCGCGAAGATCGGCAACGACGTCCAGCTGCATTCCCTTCCGCCGGTCACGGGAATGCTGTCGCTGGGGCGCGGCTGCAACATCGAACCCGAAGTGGATCTGTCCGGGTGGTGGATCGATGGCGATTCCGTCCACATCGGCCGGGTGCACGTCGGGGCGGGCGCAGCAGTGGGGGCTCGCAGCACACTCATGCCGGGCGCAAGCATCGGCGCCGGCGGCCAGGTGGAGCCGGGGTCCGCCGTGCTCGGAAAGGTCAAGGCCGGGCAACTCGTGGCCGGTTCCCCCGCCGAGCGGATCGGCAAGGCCAAACACTCATGGCCGGAGACGCCGCCCGCCCATCCGCTGATCGGCAGGCTCTGGTTCGGAGCATTTGCCGCAGCCTCCGCCGTTCTGGCCACCATCCCCTACATGTCCGCTTTCGCAGGGGCGTTCGTGGTGTTCGTGTTCATCCGCGGCAGCGAATCCCTCTCGGCTGCGGTGCCCCAGGTCCTGGCCTCGCTGCCGCTGGCGGCGCTGGCGTGGTTCATCACCAACCTCCTGCTGATCCTCGCCACGACCCGCCTGCTGGGCGTGGGCCTGACGGAAGGCTACTTCCGGGTGCGGAGCCGGATCGGCTGGCAGGTCTGGGCTACGGAACGGGTGCTGGACCTGGCCCGCGACGTCCTGTTCCCCATTTACGCCAGCCTCTTCACCCCGGTCTGGCTGCGGTTGCTCGGAGCCAAGGTGGGCAAAAACGTGGAGGCGTCCACTGTCCTGCTGCTCCCCAAGATGACAACCGTCGGCGAGGGTGCGTTCCTTGCGGACGACACCATGGTGGCGTCCTACGAGCTTGGCGGCGGATGGATGCGGATTGCCCCGGCAAAGATCGGCAAGCGCTCCTTCCTCGGCAACTCCGGGATGACCGGTGCGGGACGAAGCGTCCCCAAGAACTCGCTGGTGGCCGTCCTCTCGGCCACCCCCGCCAAGGCCAAGTCGGGCACGTCCTGGCTCGGCAGTCCGCCGGTGCGGCTGCGGCGCACTGCCATCGCCACAGACAACACCCTGACGTTCCAGCCGCCCCTGCGGCTGAAACTGGCGCGCGCCCTGTGGGAGTTTTGCCGGTTCATCCCGGTGATCCTCACGGTGGCCCTGGCCGCCGGCGTGATGCTCGCGTTCGACTGGCTCGCCGCGGTGTCCGGCTACGGTATCGCGGCCCTGCTGGGGGGCCTTGTGCTCCTTGCGGCAGGTGCTGTTGCAGCGGCCAGTGCCGTCGCCGCCAAATGGCTGCTGGTGGGCAGGATCAGGGCCGGCGAGCACGCCCTGTGGAGTTCCTTCATCTGGCGGAACGAGGTTGTGGATACCTTCATCGAAATGGTCAGCGCCCCATGGTTCGCCCGCTCGGCTTCGGGAACGCCGGCGCTTGTGTGGTGGCTGCGGGGCCTGGGTGCGAAGATCGGCCGCGGCACGTGGTGCGAGAGTTACTGGCTGCCCGAGGCGGATCTTGTGACGCTGGGCGAGAGTTCAACGGTCAACCGGGGCTGCGTGGTCCAGACCCACCTTTTCCACGACCGCATCATGAGCATTGACACTGTTACCCTCGAAGACGGAGCCACGATGGGACCACATGGCGTCATCCTTCCGCGGGCACGCATCGCGAGGGGCGGCACCGTGGGGCCGGCATCCCTGGTCATGCGCGGGGAAACCGTTCCCGCCGCGACGTACTGGATGGGCAATCCGGTCAGCCCGTGGGCAGGACCGGCAGTCCCGGCTCCGCGGCTCAAGTAGCACCAGCACGGCATGTCCCCGGATCCGCAACGTTCGCAGTATGAAGGCCCGCTCTATGAGTTTTGCAGCAACATCCAGCCCCGACGGCGTGCGGCGGCCGGACGAACCGTCAGGCTCCCCGGATCCCTACGTCCCCGGGCACGGCACGAACGCGTACCGGGTCACCAGATACGAACTGGACCTGGACTACAAACTGGCCAGCAACAGGTTGAACGGCCGGGCAGTCCTGCACGCAGAGGCGGACCGGGCGGCGTCGGCCATCGTCCTGGACCTCGCGGGTATGCGCGCCGTGAAAATTTCACTCAACGGCAAAAAGGTGCGGAAATTCAGCCAGCGCGCTGAGCAGCTGGTGGTGGTCCCTGACGCCGCCCTGCTCCCGGGAGACAGCTTCATCCTGGACATCCGGTATGAGGGAAATCCCGGTCCCCGCCGCGGCCTGTGGGGCGAAGTGGGCTGGGAGGAACTTACCGACGGAGTTCTGGTGGCAGGCCAGCCCAACGGCGCCGCCTCCTGGTTTCCCTGCAACGACCACCCGCGGCACAAAGCCAGCTACAGGATCGCAGTGACCACGGACGTCAACTACCGTGCCGTGTGCAACGGCCTGCTGATCTCCCGCAGGACAGGGTCCAGCCGTGAGACGTGGACGTACGAACAGGCCGAGCCGATGTCGACCTACCTCGCCACTGTCCAGATCGGCCGGTACGATGTCCTCACCCTGGATACGACGCCCGTTACCGGCAGCGTCCCGCAACACGTCGCGGTATCCGCGGCCCTGGCAGATTCCGCGCGCCGCGGCCTGGCCCGCCAGCCGGAGATGATGCGGGCGTTCGTCAACAGCTTCGGCCCCTACCCCTTCCAGGAGTACACCGTGGTGGTGGCCGAGGACGTGCTCGAAATACCCCTCGAATCCCAGACGCTCTCCATCTTTGGCCCCAACCATCTGGACACCGGCTGGGAATCGCAGCGGCTGATCGCCCACGAGCTGTCCCACCAGTGGTTCGGCAATTCCCTGACTGTTGCGGCCTGGAGCGACATCTGGCTCCATGAAGGATTCGCCTGCTACGCGGAGTGGATCTGGTCAGAGGCGGCCGGCGTCATGAGCGCCGCGGACCGTGCCGCTGCCGCCTGGCGGAAGCTCGACGCCGGGAGCCAGGACATCGTGGTTGGCGACCCCGGCCCTGAGCTGATGTTCGATGACCGCGTGTACAAGCGCGGCGCACTCGCGCTGCACGCACTGCGGATCCGGTGCGGCGACCTCGCCTTTTTTGCGCTGCTGCACGACTGGGCCGCGAACAACCGCCACGGATCCGTCTCCACCGCCGGGTTCATCCAGACCGCGGACCGTGTGGCGGGCATCGATTCGGAAGCCCTGCTCCATCCCTGGCTGTTCGAGGAGACACTGCCGCCGCTGCCGGTCCGTTAGCGCGCCCGGCTAGTTCGGCCGGACCGTGAAGTCACCCGACGGCGACGGCGGCCACCAGGTCCACCGGCAGTCCGGACACCGCGGGGGTCAGGTCCCTGACGCCGGGCCGGTCAAGCACGTCAACCGTCTCCGGCGCCCGGCTGAGGCCCTCCCCGGTCATCTTCAGGAAGGCCTCCTTCCGTGTCCACAGCCGGGCGCGCCCGCGCAGGACGTCATCCCCGTGCAGGGATGCCACTGCCTGGCGTTCCGCCGTCGTCAGCACCACGGCGTCGAACCCGTCAAAATCCAGCCGCTGCGGATCTTCGACGTCGACCCCCAGCCGTTGCTCCGGACCGGGTTCCGTCATGGCCGCCAGCAGGGTCCAGCCTGCCGCCCGCGACAGGCTCAGCAGCAGGGGTGCGGGCGCTCCATCCAGCGTGTAGCCGGGCCTGCCGTGGGTGATGCCCGCACCCCTGCCGCACTGCGGGCAACTGTAACGCGCGGTCAGGTCCTGCGCGCGCACGCCAAGCAGTTCCGCCGCGAGCAGGCGCTGGGCCATCCTTGCGGCCAGGAAATCCTGCCGTGGCACGGCCATCATGGCGCGGGCGCGCTCCAGCTCCGGCAGGTCCAGGAGCTGCCGGGCATCGCGTTCCAGCTCCGCTGCCGCCCGTGCTGAATCCTGTCCAGGTACGCGAAAGGGCGGGCAGGCACGCACAATAAGCTGTGATGCCATGGCCCGCCCTTCCGGTCTTAGCCCTGAGCGCCTGGGGCTGCCCCGACTAGCGCTGAACGGCCCCGAAGCGCTCGGCGGCCATGGCAACGGCGCTCTCACGGGCGGCGGACGCCTCGTCCGCCGTCAGCGTCCGGTCCGCGGCGCGGAAGCGGAGGCCGAAGGCCAGCGATTTCTTGCCGTCCTCGATGCCCTTTCCTGCGTAGACGTCAAACAGTGCCACGTCTTCCAGCAGCTCGCCGGCGCCTTCACGGAGGGCGGCCAGGACGTCGTCGGCCGGGATCTCCTGGGGAACCACCAGGGCAACGTCCTGGGTGGCCACCGGGAACCCGGAGATGTGCTTCGCGACGATGACGTCGGCTGCCGCCTCGAAGAGGGCGTCGGCGTTGAACTCGAGCGCCACCGAACGTGCCGGCATGTCGTGCGCGGCCAGCAGCTTGGGGTGCAGTTCGCCGGCGTAGCCGACAACTTCGCCCGAACGCAGGGCCAGCTGGGCTGCGCGTCCCGGGTGGTAGGCCTGGTGGTGGCCCTGGCTGACCACGATTTCGACGCCGAGGACGTCTCCGGCGAGGCGGGCTATGTCCACGGCGTCTGCCCAGTCCCAGGCACGCGGCGTGTGGCCTGCGGCAGCGGGCGAGTCATGGCCCGTCAGGACCGCTGCAATGTGCAGCGGCTGGTCCGGAACGCCGTCGTACAGGGCATCCAGCACCTCATCGGAGGGCTTGACGCCGAGCGGCGGAATGGACGGCGTACCCACGGAGTCACCCGGCAGGAACACCAGGCCGGCCTCGAAGACCGCCAGGTCGCGGAAGCCGCGCGAGTGGTTGCGCTTGGCCACCTCGATCAGGCCGGGAAGGACGGACGTCCGCAGGTAACCCTGTTCCTCGCTGATCGGGTTGGCCAGCTTGACGGCCTTGCGGGCGGTTCCCTGCTCGGCCACGCCAAAGGTGTCATTGGCGGCCTTGGACACGAACGGGTAGGCCAGGACCTCGGTGAGCCCCGCATCGGCCAGTGCCTGGACCAGGCGGCGGCGCTGCTGCTGCACACGGGTCAGGCCTCGTCCCGGAGGTGCCACCGGGAGCGTCGCCGGAATCTGGTCGTAGCCGACCAGCCGGGCGATTTCCTCGGAGAGGTCTTCCTTGGTTTCCAGGTCGTTCCGCCAGCTCGGGGCAGTGACCGTCCAGCCGTCGTCGTTCTTCACCACGGCAGCGCCGAGGTCCTCGAGGGAGGTGACGATCTGCTCTTCGGTGAAATCAATGCCGATCCGCGCTGCGGCAAACGCCGCGGGCAGTTCGATGGCCACGGCGTCAGGTGCAGTGCCGACATCGGTGCCGGAATCGTCGGCAGTGCCGCCGGCCAGCTCGACCAGGAGGTCAACCACGCGCTGCAGGGCAATGCCCGCAACCTGCCAGTCAACGCCGCGTTCGAAACGCTTGGACGCTTCGGAGGGCAGCTTGTGCCGCCTGCGGGACCGGCCGATCGACACCTCGTCGAAGTGTGCCGCCTCAACCAGGACGTTCGTGGTGGAATCAGACACTTCGGTGGCGGCGCCGCCCATCACGCCGGCGATGCCGATCGCTCCGGAGCCGTCAGTGATGAGGAGGTCCTCGACGTCGAGCTTCCGCTCCTTGTCGTCCAGGGTGGTGATCTTCTCCCCTGCGACGGCGCGCCGCACCACGATGTCGCCGGACAGTCTGTCCAGGTCGTAGCAGTGCGTGGGCTGGCCGAGTTCCAGCATGACGTAGTTCGAGATGTCCACCGGGAGGGAGATGGAGCGGATCCCCGCAAGACGCAGGCGTGAAACCATCCACAGCGGCGTCGGTTTGGTCGCGTCCACGCCGCGGACGGTGCGGGCCACGAAGCGGTCGCAACCGGGCTTGCCGTAGATGGGAGCGTCGTCGTTGAGCTTGACGCCATAGCCGCCGGCCAGCTCAGCCGGGGCCTGCACCTTTGCCGCCGGGTCCGTGAAGGACGTTCCGGTGGCGTGGGCGTATTCGCGGGCCACGCCGCGGATGGAGAACGCGTAGCCGCGGTCCGGCGTCACGTTGATCTCGGCGGCCTGGTCGTAGAGGCCAAGCAGTTCCATGGCGTCCGTGCCGAGTTCCGGGTCCAGCCCGATCCGGGACAGCACCAGGATGCCGTCGTGGTCCTCGCCGATGCCCAGTTCGCGGACGGAGGCGATCATGCCGGCGGACAGGTGGCCGTAGGTCTTCCGGGCGGAGATGTGGAAGTCTCCGGGCAGCACGGCGCCGGGAAGGGTGACTACGACCTTGTCGCCCTCCACGAAGTTGTGGGCTCCGCAGATGATGCCCTGGATTCCGGACGGGTCGATGCCCTTGCCGGTGAGGGTCTGTTCCTGGCCCTCGGGGACCACGCGGACCTGGCACCAGTTGATGGTCTTGCCGTTGGTCTGCGGTTCCTTGACCAGGCTCAGGACCTGGCCCACCACGATGGGACCGCTGAGCGCATCCGTGGGGCGGTGCACCGCTTCTTCTTCAAAACCGACCTTGACCAGTTCGGCCATGACGTCTTCGGCCGTTGCTCCGGCCGGTACCTGCGCGAACTCACGCAGCCAGGAAAGTGGGATACGCACTGTTAGATCTCCATCCCGAAGTGCTCGCTGAAACGTACATCGCCTTCGATCATGTCGCGCATGTCGCCCACCTCGTTGCGGAACATAAGGGTGCGCTCGATGCCCATGCCGAAGGCAAAACCTGAATAGACGTCCGGATCGATGCCGGCAGCCCGAAGGACGTTGGGGTTGACCATGCCGCAGCCGCCCCATTCGATCCAGCGGGGACCGCCCTTGGCGCCCGGGTGCCAGATATCCAGCTCCGCGGACGGCTCGGTGAACGGGAAGTAGTTGGGGCGCAGGCGGATCTGGGCCTCGTCACCGAACATCTGCCGGGCGAAGTGCTCCAGCGTTCCGCGAAGGTCCGCCATGCTGAGCTTCTTGTCGATGGCCAGGCCCTCGAACTGGTGGAACACCGGGGTGTGCGTGGCGTCCAGTTCGTCGGTGCGGAACACCTTGCCCGGGCACAGCACATAGATCGGCACTTCGCGTTCCAGCATGGAACGGACCTGCACCGGGGAAGTGTGCGTGCGCATCAGGAGGTGGGCCTCAGGGGGCTCCACAAAGAACGTGTCCTGCATTTCGCGGGCAGGGTGGTCCGGTTTGAAGTTCAGGGCGTCAAAGTTGAACCACTCGGATTCCACCTCGGGACCTTCGGCGATTTCCCAGCCCATGCCGACGAAGATGTCCGCCACACGGTCCTGCAGTGTGGACAGCGGGTGGCGCGCACCGGCACGGCGGCGGCGCGGGGCGGCAGTGACGTCCACGGTCTCCTCGACGAGGATCCGTGCGTCATTTTCGGCTTCCAGCTCGGCGGAGCGGTCCGCGAGCGCCTTGTTGACGCGTCCGCGGGAGGCGCCCATGAGTTTTCCGGCAGCAGCCTTCTGGTCCTTCGCCAGGCCGCCGATTTCACGGTTGGCGAGGCTCAGCGGCGACTTCTCCCCGGTGTGCGCTAGCCTCACGGCCTTGAGCTCATCAAGGGAGGAGGCAGCAGCAATGGCGGCGACGGCGTGGTCTACGGCGGCAGTAATGGCAGCTTCATCCAGAGGGTTCGGGATGGCAGCGCCCGGCAAAGTTTCAGTCATCTACTGTTCTTAGCTACGAGTCGGGTATCGCCAGCGACCTGTCCAGCTGCATTCGGGTCCACCGGCAGCGTGTCCGTCACTGACCTGTCTTTCCGCGCGGCCGTTTTCCGCGGACGCGTGAAGTGACAAAGGGCAGGGCTCGCCGGAATTCGTCCGGCGGGCACTCTCCCCCAGTCTAGTTGAAGGCGCCCGGCTGAACGTGCCACAGCACCCAACGTGACAGCCTCCGCTGTGAGCGTGCAGGGAGGAGTGGCGGGCAGGAGCGGGGATCACCGGCTCCCGTTACCATGGCCTCATGACCTCCGGACAGCGGCTGCGGCAGATCGCCAACGCGCTGAATGCATCGACGCTTCTGGGCCTCCTGCTGGCCCGGTGCGCCCGCACGGCTGTCCGCACCGGACCGCGCGGCCTGCTGATCGCCACCGGCTACCGGTGGCGGCTCCCCTTTGCCCAGGCGTTCACCGTGGGGAACGTGGTGCTGTTCCGCGCCGACGCGCCGGAGGCCCTGTCCAATCGGGTTCTGTTGCGGCATGAGGAACGGCACAGCAGCCAATATGCCTGGTGCTGCGGCCTGCCGTTCCTGCCGCTGTACTTCATCGCAGCCGGCTGGTCGCAGCTGCGGACGGGAAACCCCGGCTCCGCGAACATCTTTGAACGCCTCGCAGGACTGGAGGCCGGCGGATACGTGGATATGCGCACCCGTAAACCGGACAAGCGCCGTAAGGACCAACGCCGTGCGGGCAACTCAGCCCCCGATGGAATTGAGGCATGACATGACCAAAATCGCGAGGACAGTAGCGGTGACGGGCTCAGGGACGGCTGAGGCAGTGCCGGACCTCCTGACGGTGTCCGTCGGCGTCGAGTGCCGCCGGGAGGACGTTGGCGCCGCGTATGCGGCAGCCGGAAGGGCCTCGGCCGGGATATCGGCAGTCCTGCGGGAGCACGGTGTGGATGACCGGGACATCAGCACCTCCGGCCTCAACGTCCGCGCCGACGTCGTCTGGAAGGAAGGCGAGGGCCAGACCGTGGCGGGGTATGTGGCCTCAAGCATCCTGTCCGTCCGGCTGCGCGACGTTGCCGGCTCCTCGGAGGTTATCGCCGGGGCGGTGGGCGCCGGCGGCAACGACGTCAGGCTGAACGGACTGGACCTCGGCTTCGCGGACCCTGCCGCCGTCACGGCACGGGCACGGGAGGCCGCCTGGCAGGACGCCCTCGCCACGGCCAGTCAGTTCGCGTCGCTGGCGGGCGCTGAACTTGGTCCGGTGGTCTCCGTCACCCAGCAGCCCGGCGTGCCGGGACCGATTCCGGTGGCGAAGATGCAGCGCGCCATGGCCACGGATTCCGTGGGGATCGAGGCCGGGCAGTCGAGCGTGTCGGCGACGGTGGGCGTCGTCTGGGAACTTCGCGAACGCAGCTAGCGCCGCGGCCGGCGAGCGCCTCGACGCGAGAGGTTAGTGGACCGTACCGGCGGACAGCTTGATGTCCGTCGTCGTAGCCAGGGCAGTACGGACGACGACGGCGAGCGCCTCCGCCATCACGGCCGCGGGCAGCGACGGGGTACCGCCGCCCTTGGGCACCTGCCGGGTCTCATACGGGACATGAATGAAGCCGCCCCGCGTTGCCGGGGCGCCGATTCCGGTGCTCAATGAGTGCATCAGTGCGTAGAAGATGTGGTTGCAGACATAGGTGCCGGCGGTCTGGGAAACCTCGGCCGGGATGCCGGCGGTTCGAAGCGCCTCCAGCGCCGCCTTCACTGGCAGTGAGCTGAAATAGGCGGCCGGGCCGCCGGCGACCACTTCCTCGTCCACAGGGCGGTTTCCGGCGTTGTCCGGAATGCGGGCGTCGTCGCAATTAATGGCGACCCGCTCCAGGGAGATCCGCGGCCGCCCGCCGGCCTGGCCGACGCAGATCACGAGCTCCGGGTTGTAGCGCCGCAGTACGTCCTCCAGCACTGTGATGGACTGCCCGAACACACACGGCAGCTCCACAGCAGCGACGGCGTGGCCCTCCCCCTGCAGGATTCCGGACGCCGCCTCCGCGGCGGTCCAGGACGGGTTGGTGGTTTCGCCGCCGAACGGTTCGAACCCGGTCAGGAGAATCATGGCCCCAGCGTAGCAACAGCGACGCCGCGCGGGTGTCAGGGCCTTGACTTCTATTCGAACATACCTTCGAATGGTAACCATGAGATGGGACGCACAAGCACTCCGCCCGGCGACTGCAGGCAACACCGCAGGCAACGCATCAGCAGCCGCCCCAGCCGTTGACGCGTTGCTGCCGCTGGCCGGACTTGTGCGTTCCGTCTCAACCCCCGAATTCGCCGGGGTCACTTTCCATGAGGTCACCGCCAAATCGGTGCTCAACAAAGTGGCTGCCGGTTCCCGCATGCCCTTCGAATGGACCGTCAATCCCTATCGCGGCTGCAGCCACGCCTGCGTCTATTGTTTTGCCCGCAAGAGCCACACCTACCTGGACTTTGATGCCGGCCTGGATTTCGACAGCCAGGTGGTGGTCAAGATCAACGCTGCCGAAGTCCTGCGGAAGGAACTTGCCAAGCCTTCCTGGGGCCATCATCACGTTGCCCTGGGCACCAACACGGATCCTTACCAGCGCGCCGAGGGCCGGTATCAGCTGATGCCGGGCATCATCAGCGCGCTTGCCGATTCAGGAACGCCGCTGTCCATCCTCACCAAGGGGACCCTGCTGGCCAGGGACCTCCCGCTGCTGAAGCACGCCGCTGCGCAGGTGCCGGTCGGGATAGGGATTTCGCTGGCCATGACTGACGAACAGTTGGCCGAGGCAGTCGAGCCCGGCACTCCTGGACCCAGGGCGCGGCTCAAGCTGGTCTCGAGGCTGCGCGAAGCCGGCTTGCCGTGCGGCGTCATGGCCATGCCCATCCTGCCCTGGCTCTCCGACAGCGACGAAGCACTGGACTCGCTCTTTGGCTCACTCGCCGCGGCAGGTGCTACGGGTGTTACGGCCGGAGCCCTGTACCTGAAGCCCGGGACGCGCGAATGGTTTATGCAATGGATCGCTGCCCGCCACCCCGAACTGGCAGGCCGTTACCGCCGGCTGTACGGCACAGGGTCCTACGCGTCCAAGGAGTACCGCGAATGGCTGGCGGGGCGGATCCGCTATTTCAAGGCCCGGCATGGCTTTTCCGGTTCGCACGGCTTCAGTCACCGCGATCTGGCCCAGGACCCCCGGGAAGAGGAAGCACAGTATCCCGCCGGCAGCATGCCCGAAGCGGGAACCGGCCCGGGGAGGACAACGGGCCTCCGGGGCATCGCAGCAAACGCCGGCACGGGCGGGCATGCCTCCAGCGAGGATTCCGCCCAGCCCACGCTGTTCTGACCCTGACCCAGAAGCCCGCAGGCAGCCGCCCGTGGAGCGCATGCGGCTTAGACGCACCGGCTCCGGGCCTGCCACTGGCAGGACCGGAGCCGCGGTGCGTGGCCAGTGCTACGCCGGTTACTGAAGGCGGCCCATCCGAATTTATTCCGCTGAAACGGGGTTCAGCACTCAGATAATTTCACGATTCCAGTGGAAGCCGCTCTGAACCGGTAACGGCGGCCAGCAGGGCCCGGACAATCGGGAAGTCCGCCGGTATCCACGGCAGGGTGAGAGCTTCCTCACGTTCCGCCAGGCTGATCCAGCGCAGTTCGTCGTGGTCTTCCAGCGGGCGGGGTTCGCCGTCCGCAATCTCGGCAAACCAGACCCGCATTGAGGCCTTGGCATTGAGCGGCCAGCCGGCGGCGGATTCCGCCAGCAATTCAGGGCCCAGCCGGACGCCGATGCCCAGCTCTTCGCGGAGTTCGCGGTGCAGGGCGTCTTCCGCGGATTCGAGCGGCTCCACCTTCCCGCCCGGGAACTCCCACATCCCGGCGAACTGAGGCGGCGCCGTCCGGCGCGCCACCAGGAGCCTGGCAGGGGCACTCAGCGAATCCACAACCGCTCCGCCAACAACATTGATGAGTCCAGTCACCGCAACAGTCTATGGGGGACAATGGTTGAGGCCGATTCCACCGCCGTTCCCCAAAATGGCCGCCACACCGGAATACGGACCACTCCCCCATCGTTGCAGTAATCAGATTTATTCAGTCGCGCCTCAGCCACTACTTATGCTTCCCGCACCGCGGGAACGGTGACCGCCTGAAGCAGACCCGCCAGAACCGGAACTTTCGAAGAGCAGGCCAATGACCTCCACGCCCACCCTCAGCCCCGCCAAGCCAAAGGCAGGAGCCCAACACCTTGCCCTGGCCATCGTGTCCCTTGCGATGGGCGGTTTCGGCATCGGCGTCACGGAATTCACCATGATGGGACTGCTCAAGGAGGTGGAGCAGGGGCTGAACATCGGCACCCCGGAAGCCGGCCACCTCATCTCTGCCTACGCCCTCGGCGTTGTCATCGGGGCGCCCCTCCTTGCGGCCGTCGGCGCCAAGCTTCCCCGCAAGCACCTCGCGCTGGGTCTCATGCTGTTCTTCAGCCTGGCCAACCTCACGTCGTACGTCGCTCCGGATTACGGCACCATGCTGCTGTCCCGGTTCGCGGCCGGCCTGCCGCACGGAGCATTCTTCGGCGTGGCGGCCGTGATCGCTGCGTCGCTGGTCGCGCCGACCAAGCGCGGTTGGGCGATCTCCATGGTCATGGCCGGGCTGACGATCTCGAACGTCATCGGCGTTCCGTTCGCCACGTGGCTGGGCCAGGCCTTTGGCTGGCGCCTGCTCTTTGTCCTGGTGGGCGTAATCGGGCTGGTCACGCTGGGGATGCTCTGGAAGTTTGTCCCGTTCCAGGCAGCCCACCCTGACGCCAGCATCCGTCGGGAACTTGGCGCCCTGAAGCGGCTGCAGGTCTGGCTCGCCATCCTCATCGGCATCGTGGGCTTCGGCGGCTTCTTCGCCACCTACACGTACATTGCGCACACCATGACCTCCGTGGCGGGCATCCCGGCCGCCTGGCTGCCGCTTGTCGTTGCGCTGTACGGCCTGGGCATGGTGGCGGGAAACATCGTTGGCGGACGCATCGCGGACAAGTCCGTCATGGGCACAATCTATTGGGTCCTGCCCGGTATCGCGGTCGCGCTGGTCGTCTATGCGGTGGCGGTCCACTGGCCATGGTCCGCCTTTGTGATGGTGTTTGTGGTCGGCGGGGCAGGCTCCCTCCTGGTCCCGGCCCTGCAGACCCGCCTGCTGGACGCCTCCCCCGATGCCCCGTCCCTGGCATCCTCGCTCAACCACGCGGCCCTGAACGTGGCGAACGCCCTCGGCGCCTTCCTGGGCGGCCTGGTCATCGCGTGGGGTTGGGGCTATGTTGCGCCTGCACTCGTGGGGGCGATCCTGGCCATCCTGGGCCTCGCCGTTGCCCTCCTCAGCGGCCTGCTGGAACGCAAAAGGCCGCTGGTCTCCTAGCCTTTCCTAGCAGGTTCGGTCCAGCGGCCTTCGGCGGGCGTGGCAGGCCGGCGGGTTGGATCAGACGTGCGCGCGTTCCACGTCGGGTTCAAGGTAGATGACCCGCGCAATGGGCACAGCCTCCCGGATGCGGCTTTCGGCGTCGTCGATAACCTTGGCGATCTCCGCGCCGGTGGCGGCGGCGCCGACACTGATCTTGGCCGCAACCAGCAGTTCTTCCGGGCCAAGATGCATGGTCTTCAGGTGGATGATCCTGGTTCCGTCGGCCTCGAGGGCGCCGCTGATCCTGGCGGAGTCAGCTTTCGTGGCGGATTCTCCGAGCAGCAGCGACTTGGTCTCCAGGGCCAGCACGATGGCGATGGCCACCAGCAGGAAGCCGATCATCGCGGTGCCAAGGGCGTCCCAGATACCGTTACCGGTAATCAGGGTCAGGCTTACGCCGAACAGTGCGAACACCAGGCCCAGCAGGGCACCGAGGTCCTCGAGCAGGATGACGGGCAGTTCGGGCTGCTTGGCGTTGCGGATGAAGTGCACCCAGTTCTGCTTGCCGCGCACGTGGTTTGACTCGATGATCGCCGTCCGGAACGAGAACGATTCGGCGACGATTGCCCCGATCAGCACAGCCAGGGGAACCCACCAGAAATCGCCTTCGATGGCGTGGGGGTGCTGAATCTTCTCCCAGGCCTCGTACAGAGCAAACAGGCCGCCCACGCTGAACAGCACAATCGAGACGATGAACGCGTAAATGTACCGTTCGCGTCCGTAGCCAAAGGGGTGTTCGGGGCTCGCGGCACGCTTGGCGCGTTTGCCGCCCACCAGCAGGAGGATCTGGTTGCCGGAGTCGGCGACGGAGTGGATGGCCTCAGCCAGCATTGACGACGACAGCGTCAGGAAAAAAGCGACGAACTTCAGTACAGCGATGGTCAGGTTTGCAGCCAGAGCCGCGACGATCGCCTTGGTACCGCCATTTGCAGCCAAGTGAGCTTCACCTCTTCGGGGATTGCCGGAAAATTTGCACGTGCGATCACCGCACAACGCTGATGCCCGCAATGAATACCGTACCCGCCAGCCGCGACCGGACACACCACGCGTCACGGCGGATGACACCAAAAACAATGAAACTAAGCCTGCTGACAAGGGAACACACCGTGTGTTAGCTTGAAGCCATAATCGGGACCCGTAGCGAGTTCCGACGAATATGTAGGAGGAGACATGGGCTTTCTTGGCTGGATCATTCTCGGACTCATTGTAGGAGCAATCGTCAAGGCAATCATGCCTGGTTCGGTCGGCGGCGGCTGGGTCACCAGCCTCGTGCTTGGTGTCGTCGGCGCCATCGTCGGCGGCTGGATCGGCGACCTTCTGTTCGGCGGCGGCAGGA
This sequence comes from Arthrobacter sp. NPDC093128, assembly GCF_040683875.1. Taxonomy (NCBI): domain Bacteria; kingdom Bacillati; phylum Actinomycetota; class Actinomycetes; order Micrococcales; family Micrococcaceae; genus Arthrobacter; species Arthrobacter sp. NPDC093128. The sequence continues at coordinate 55,712 of NZ_JBFBEY010000021.1, read as the reverse complement.
TGGAATTCTGGAACCTCGGTTCCTGGCTTCTCGCCATCGTCGGCGGCCTCGTCGTAGCCGGCATCTACGGCTTCATCACCGGCCGGGGCAGGGCGAACAGGACCACCCCATAACTACACCCACCACCGCATCAGGCACTGAAGTGCCGGTGTGATGATTACGACGGCGGGGGCCCACCGAAAGGTGGGCCCCCGCTTTTGCGTCGTGGGTGTGCCTGCTGGTCAGCTGCGCTTTTGCGACCGGGCGCTGGCGTAGAGGCACACCGTGGCGGCGGTGCCGAGGTTCAGGCTCTCCGCTTTACCGTAGACGGGAACGGCCACCCGGTGGTCGGCCAGCGCGATTTCCTCCTCGGACAGGCCCTGGGCCTCGTTGCCGAAGAGCCACGCTGTGGGCTTCTCCAGCGCATAGATCGATTCCGCCGCGGAGTCCCCCAGACGGCGGGCGGCGTTCTCGTCCTGGAGGCGGTCCAGGTTCACCTGGCCTTGGCCGTCCGCAGCGAGGACCCCGATCCCCCGTTCCTTGCACCGGGCCACCACCTCGGCCGCGTCGGCGCCAAGGACGATCGGCAGATGAAAGAGGGATCCCGCCGTCGAGCGGACAGCCTTGGGGTTGTAGACGTCCACGCTGGACGCGGTCAGGACGACGGCGTCGGCGCCGGCGGCATCGGCCGCGCGTAGCACGGTTCCTGCATTACCGGGGTCGCGGACCTGGCACAGGACGGCAACCAGCTGCGGACCGGCGTCGAGTACCTGCTCAAGGCTCACGTCCAGGAAACCGCAGACCGCGAGAATGCCCTGCGGGGTGACTGTGTCCGCCATAGCGGCGAGCACTTCGTCGGTGGCGAGGTAGGCGGTGGTGCCCTCCGCGAGTGTCTCCAGGTCCGGGTGCCGGTCCAGGCAGGACTCGCTCGCGTAGACCTCATAGACGATGCCGGGCTCCCCCGCAGCAATCCGCTTCTGATGCAGCGTCAGGGCCTCGCGGACCGCCTGCGGACCCTCCGCCAGGAACTCGCGGCGCTTTAAACGGGCCGGGCGCCCGGCAAGTTGTGCCACCTTCCTCACCCGATCAGCTCGGGGGTTGGAAAGTGGAAAGTCTTGCGGGCGCCCGGTTTCGTTCATATAAGAACCTTAGTTGCTTTGGCAGCCGGTTCTTGAACGGGGATGTTACTCGGCAGCCTCGTCAGCAGCCGGCTTCTTAGCAGCCTTGGCCTTGGGGGCCTTTTCAGCGGGAGCTTCCTCTGCCTTGGCGGCCTTGGCGGCCTTAGCCTTCGGAGCCTTAGCCTTCGGGGCGGCTTCGGCAGCGACGGCCGGAGCGGAGGTGTCAGCAGGCAGCGAGTCCTTGGCAATCTGCACCAGGGCGGCAAATGCGTTGGCGTCAGAGACGGCCAGTTCTGCCAGCATGCGGCGGTCAACCTCGACCTCAGCGGCCTTCAGGCCCTGGATCAGGCGGTTGTAGGTCAGGCCATTGGCGCGCGATGCAGCGTTGATGCGCTGGATCCACAGGCGGCGGAAGTCGCCCTTCTTCTTTTTGCGGTCACCGTAGCTGTACACAAACGAGTGCAGCAGCTGCTCTTTCGCCTTGCGGTACAGGCGTGAACGCTGTCCACGGTAGCCCTTTGCGCGTTCAAGGATAACCCGGCGCTTCTTGTGGGCGTTTACCGCCCTCTTCACACGTGCCACGTGCGTACTCCTTCAGAATTCTGATCCCAAGCGACTACTGCCGGAACAACCGGCTGGCCTGAGAAGCCTTTTTGGTAGTTGACTGCTGCCAGGTGGCTAACAGTCAGAGAACTTGGAACTTAGATGCCGAGCATCTTCCGGATGACCTTGGCGTCGCCCTTGAAGACGATCTTGTCGCCGGCGAGGCGACGGGTCAGCCTGGAGGACTTGTGCTCGAGGTAGTGGCGGCGGTTGGCCTGCTGGCGGCGCAGCTTGCCGCTGCCGGTCAGCTTGAAGCGCTTCTTAGCACCACTGTGGGTCTTCATCTTCGGCATGGGAACCGATCTCCTTACGTATCCGCAGACATGTCTGCAGTCTTTCGTGCAGCCACCCCTGCGGGCGGCGTGCTGGTTGCTTGCTGCGCGAAGGCACTTCGCGCAGCTTTGAACTAGTTGGTCTTCTTGCTGCCCGGCTTGGGAGCGGCCAGCCGTGCTGCAGGCTTGGGCGCTGCGGGCCGTGCTACCGGCTTGGGCGGCGGCGCGGGAACTCCGGCAGGCTTCGGCGCCACAGGGGCAGCCGCAGCAGGCCGCGGCGCTTCAGGCGCCGTGGCCACAACCGGCTTGCTGACTGCTGGACGCGGTGCTTCTGCAGCCTTGGGGGCTTCGCGTTTCGGCGCTGCCTGCTTCGCTACCTTGGGAGCTTCCTGCTTGGGAGCTTCCTGCTTGGGCGCTTCCTCGGCCGGAGCTTCCTGCTTCGGAGCCTCCTTGGCCGGGGCTTCGGCTTCCGGTGCCGCTTCAACAGGCGCCTCAGGTGCTTCAGACTGTGCCGGAGCTTCGATTTCCGGCTCCGTGGTGATGGCGAAACCTTCCGGAAGAAGGTCAGCCAGCGACTGCGTCAGCGGTGCCTGGTCGTCGCCGGAGACATCAATGCGGCCGCCGCCCGTAGCTTTCGCTTCGTTCTGGGCCTTTGCTTCAGCGCGCTGCGTCGCACGGCGTGCTTCGGCCTTGGCCTCAGCCTTGTTCTTCAGCGGTCCTACAACCATGACCATGTTACGGCCGTCGATGCGGGGGCTGGACTCCACAACTCCCACTTCGGCGACGTCGTCGGCGAAGCGCTGGAGCAGGCGGATGCCCATTTCCGGACGCTGCTGCTCGCGGCCACGGAACTGGATCATGGCCTTGACCTTGTCCCCGGCGCCGAGGAAGCGGAGGGCGTGGCCGCGCTTCGTCTCGTAGTCGTGGGTGTCGATCTTCAGCCGGAAGCGGATTTCCTTCAGAACCGTGTTGGTCTGGTTCTTCCGGGCCTCGCGTGCCTTGACGGCGGCTTCGTACTTGTACTTGCCGAAGTCCATCAGCTTGCACACCGGAGGCTTGGCCTGCGGTGCAACTTCAACGAGATCAAGGTCGGACTCGGCAGCCAAACGCAGGGCGTCCTCAATACGGACAATTCCTACTTGTTCGCCTGCAGGGCCGACCAGCCGCACCTCGGGGACGCGGATACGCTCATTGATTCTTGGCTCGCTAATGTTAGAACTCCTGTGGTTGAGGTGAGTATTCCACCGACAAAATAGAGAAGGCCCCCAATTGCCGGAGCAATCGAAGGCCTCGAAGATCGGATGTACAACGCCTCCGGGGAGGCTGTACGCGTTCCACCCGGCTGACGCCGCCGTGGAATGCCCGACCAGGTACCCGGCAACCTTGCTCCCGCGGGAATTGCTTCCTGGGAAAACGGCTGACGCGGGTGGGAGAGAACTCCGCTTGCAAACTGAAAATCAATTCTACAGAAGAACCACGAAAGCTGCACATTCGCAGCCACGAGTTTCACATAGCAAAATAACGACATTCAGTCGGTCTGTGACAAGCTTACCAGTATGAGCACTTCAGACAGTAATTCACACGTTTTCGAGCCCTCCACCGGCCAGGGAGGCGGCCAGGAACAGGTGTCGCAGCAGATCCGCGATATCTCCGAAGTTCCCGCCATCGAGGTCATCACCACCGCCGCTGTGCACCTCATGAGCGCCTCGGCCGTCAAGCTCGGGCTCGCCGCCGAGGAGAACGCCGAAGAGCTTAAAGACCTGGATGAGGCCCGCAAGCTGATCACGGCTCTGGCCGGACTCGTTACCGCTGCCGCCCCGGAGATCGGTTCCCAGCACGCCGGTCCGTTGCGCGACGGACTCCGTTCCCTGCAGCTTGCGTTCCGGGAGGAGTCGATCATTCCGGACGCCCCGGGCAAGGGGCCGGGCGAAAAGTACACCGGGCCGGTCAACTAGGCGATCCACAGAACGCGACGGCGGGCGGACCAACGAAGGTCCGCCCGCCGTCGTTGTTTCAGGCCGTTTCCGGTCAGCCGTCAGGCGGCCATCCGGCGGCGGCGCAGATGCTGCAGCACCAGGCCCAGGAGGCAGAGGACGACGCCGGCGGTACCCACCGAGACAAACCCGGCGGAGGGCCCGATGCCGTCGATGAACACGCCTGCCAGCGGAGCACCCAATGCAACTCCCGCAGTGAGCGCGGACCCGTACCAGCCCATGGCCTCGCCGCGGCGGCTCTCCTCCACGAGGTCGGCCACCTTTTCCGAGGCGGAGGACAGGACTGGTGCGCACAGCAGCCCCGGAAGCAGCGAAAGAAGGCACAGCGTCAGGGTGTCCTGGGCGAAGCCCATCGGGATGGTCAGGGCAGCCATTCCGAGCAGCAGGAGAATCGGCGAAACGGGCCGGTGCATGGCGCCATAGAGCACCCCTCCAACGACGGAGGCCGCACACCAGAAGATAAACACCAGGCCGATCTCCGCCTGATGCCCGCCGGTCTCCAACGCAGCGACAATGCCCACGTCCGTGCCGCTGAGCACCATCCCGGCCCCGGCCGCCACGGCAAAGACCGCGGCCACCGCTGCGGTGAACCAGGCAAAGTTGTGGGCCACCTTGTCCCGCAGCCCCGAACGCCGGAGCCCGCCGGCCGCCATCGGCGCGAGTTCCGCCGCAGCTTCCTGCAGATGCGCCGGAGCCGCTGCGACCACGGCCACTTCGGCGCCTTCCTGCTGGTCCGCTTCGTAGTCAGCATCCGCCGCCGCACTGCGGGTGGGAGGGTTGAACCACATCAGGAAGAGTCCGGCCACTGAGGTGGACACGCCAACCACCGTCAGCCCGATGACCGAGTGGCCGGTGGTGGCCACAATCGCGCCGGCGGCGGGGCCGATCATAAAGACCAGTTCGGTGGTGATTGCGTCCAAGGCGAATGCCGTCCGCCGCTGATCGCCGCCAACCAGGACGCCAAGGGACTGGCGCACCACGCTGAAGATGGGCAGCGTGAGGAGTCCCCCGACGAACACCAATGCCAGCAGCCATTCGTACGGCACGTGCGGCACCACGGACCAGATGACGGCTTCGGAGATCACCGAAGGAATCAGAGCCCTTCGAAGGCCCACTGTGTCAACCCGGCGTCCGCGCCACGGCGCGCCCACGGCGATGCCGATGGTCATGACGGCTGCCGCTGCGCCGGCGGCGGCATATCCCTCACCCAGGGTGAGGACGATGTGCAATGTCAGCAGCACGCCCGCCGCGGAGTGCGGTATGCGGGCTATCATTCCCACGATCAACAGCCGCCGCACAGGCTTGATCGCCAGGAGCTCTTTGTAGAGAGCGAAATTCACGGGTTACGTCCTTCATCCTGCCTGCGGCAAGTCCGGGAGGTGTCCCCCTTACCGCCAGCTACTCTGCTGCGCGCTGCAACTTTACCTCGATCGAGTCAACGCGCTCGGCGAACACCGCATTCCGGGACCAGTCGGAGTTCAGTCCCGCCACTATTGACTGGACACCGGCAGCGTCGAGTCCGTCTTCCAGGTAAAGCACCACCCTGAGCTCAGGCCCCGGGCCGCCGCCGGGGACGACGGCCCCGCCGGCTGTGGCCGAGGCAACGCCGCCGCCCGGTTCGAGTTCGACACGCCTTACCGGCGGATAGCCCGCCGTTGCCTCGCCCATGGCAAGAGCCAGCTCGGGATCCGCATAGGACGGCAGCCATTCGCGTTGCTGGGCGAGGGCCCAGACGGCCGGCCGGCGGACAACGAACGTGTACTCCGAGCCGGGGTCCAGGACCAGGAGTTCCGCACCTTCGGCCACGGCGGACAGCGCCGCTCTCGCGGCATAGACTGCCACCGGCCGGGCTTCCGGGTGCCACGATTCCAATGCCGCCGCCGACGTGAACACCGGCATCGCCGTCCGGCCGTCCGGTGCCTTGAGCGTCACGAGCGCCATATCCGCCTGTTTGTCACCGTGCAGGGTCTCACCGTGCGGGCTGTCACCGTGCGGCCCTGCCGCGGCTTCGCCTTCCTCGGCAAGCTGGGCAACGATGGGAACGAAGACCCGGGCCGCGGCCAACGATGCGACCACGGCGGCTTCGTCGCCTGCCGCCGAGCGAAGAGCCGCAACCGCGGCGAGGTACCCGGCGTCGGCCGTACCATCGTCGTCCTGGAAGTTGTGGATCTTAGCGTCGTCACCGGCGAGGCTGCGGCCCGCCCAGGGCTGTCCGGCGGAGTCCGTGGCGCCGCCGGAACCTGCAAGCGCAGCGGCGATGTGGCCCGGAAGCTCGCGGGATGCCCGCGGCGCAGCCTTCGACGGTGCGCCGGCAAGGTCCCCGGTCGGAGATTCCTGGCCGGCCGGGCTGCCGCCGGCAGGCAATGAGGGTCGCTGGTCCATGGTGGCTGCCTGCCTAGCGGCGGCCTGCTACGTCCAGCGCTTCCGGCAGCGTAAATGCCCCGGCGTACAGCGCCTTGCCCACGATGGCGCCTTCGACGCCCAGCGGGACGAGGGATCGCAGGACCTTGAGGTCGTCAAGGCTGGAGATGCCGCCGGAGGCCACGACCGGTTTGCCGGTCTTCTCCACCATCTGGCGGAGCAGTTCAACGTTGGGCCCCTGAAGGGTGCCGTCCTTGGTGACGTCGGTGACCACGTAGCGTGCGCACCCGGCTTCTTCGAGCCGGGCCAGCACGTCCCACAGGTCGCCGCCTTCCTTGGTCCAGCCGCGGCCCGCCAGGGTGGTTCCACGCACGTCGAGGCCGACGGCGATCCTGTCGCCAAAGCGGTCGATGGCGCGCGCCGTCCACTCCGGGTTCTCCAGGGCGGCAGTACCCAGGTTCACCCGGGCAACACCCAGGTCCAGGGCCTTCTCCAGTGACTCGTCATCGCGCAGGCCACCGGAGAGCTCCACCTTGATGTCCAGCCGGCCCACGACTTCGCGGAGCAGGTCGGCGTTCGAGCCGCGGCCAAAGGCTGCGTCCAGGTCCACCAGATGCACCCACTCGGCGCCCTGTTCCTGCCAGTTCAGCGCAGCTTCCAGCGGGGTGCCGTAGCTCGTTTCGCTGCCGGCCTCGCCCTGGACCAGGCGGACCGCCTGGCCGTTCACGACGTCGACGGCGGGGAGCAGTTCGAGTACGGGCAGCGGCGTTTCGGTGGTCATCTTCGGGTCCTCAGGTTGTAGTGAAAGCTGCGTTTGTGGAGCAGTGCGGGCCGGGCTAGTTCGGCTGCAGGGTGAGCAGGGAGGCGGCCAGCAGCGCCATTCCGGCCAGAACGTAGAAAACGATCTGGGTCCAGAGCGGCTTGCGCTGCTGCCGGAAGGACAGAGCTCCGCCGACCAGGAGGCCGGCGAGGGCCATCAGGACAATCGACCACATCTAGGCGGCCGGTCCGGTGGCGGCAGCGGCTGTTGGCGTGGCTGTCTGCGCGGCGTGGCCAGGGCTGCGGCGCAGGCCGTTGACCCAGTTGCGGAGCAGCCGGGCACCGGCGTCGCCGGATTTTTCGGGGTGGAACTGGGTGGCGCACAACGGCCCGTTTTCCACGGCGGCGACGAACGGGGCGCCGTGCTCGGACCAGGTGACGAGCGGCGCTGCCATGCGGGGCTGGATGACATCGAAGTCCCAGTGCTGCACGCCGTAGGAGTGCACGAAGTAGAAGCGCTCGTTTTCGACGCCGTCGAACAGTTTGGAGCCTTCCGGCACCGTGACCGTGTTCCAGCCCATGTGGGGAACCACTTCGGCAGGCAGCAGTTCCACCTTTCCGGGCCACTCCCCCATGCCTTCAGCTTCGGTGCCGTGCTCCACTCCGGCTTCGAACAGCACCTGGAGGCCCACGCAGATGCCAAGGACCGGGCGGCCGCCGGCGACGCGCCGGCCGATCATCCGGATGGCGTCCACGGCCTTCAGTTCGCGCATGACCGTCTCGAAGGCTCCGACGCCGGGGACCAGCAGTCCGTCAGCATTCAGGACGTCCTCCGGCTTGGCACTGAGGATGACCTCGGCACCTGCACGCTCAAGGGCACGGACCGCTGAGCGGACGTTGCCGGAACCGTAATCCAGCACGGTGACGGTGGGTTTTCCTTCCGGAGACGCAGGCTTCGCGCTCCCCGCAGGATCCAGGATGGCCCCATCCTGGAGGACCGGGCCGGTCACAGCGCACCCTTGGTGGAGGGGATGCCTTCAACCCGGGGATCCGGCTCCACGGCCGCCCGCAGCGCACGGGCGAAGGCCTTGAACTGCGCCTCGACGATGTGGTGCGGGTCCCGGCCGGCGATGACGTTCATGTGCAGGCAGATGCCGGCGTGCAGGGTGATGGCCTCGAAGACGTGGCGGGTCAGGGAACCCGTGAAGTGTCCGCCGATCAGGTGGTATTCCTGCCCCGCGGGCTCGCCGCCGTGCACGAGGTAGGGTCGCCCGGAGACGTCAACCACGGCGTGGGCCAGGGCTTCGTCGAGGGGAACCGTGGCTTCGCCGAAACGGCGGATCCCGGCCTTGTTGCCCAGGGCGGTGCGGAGTACCTCGCCAAACGTGATGGCAACGTCCTCCACCGTGTGGTGGACGTCGATGTGGGTGTCACCGGTCGCCTTGACGGTCATGTCGATGAGCGAGTGCTTGCACAGGGCAGTCAGCATGTGGTCGTAGAACGGAACCGAGGTGCTGATGTCCGAAACGCCCGTGCCGTCAAGGTTGATCTCGACCAGCACGGACGATTCGCTCGTGGCACGCTCCATGCGTGCGGTCCGGGCCTCGGCAGCAATGGATCCGGTGGTGCTCATGTGTTGTGTCCTTTAGATGAAGGAGAAGTGTTGTCTGGGTGCCGGCTTGGGAGAACCGGGAGCCCTGGTGACGTGGGTCTGATTCCAGTTTAGGCCGGGACGCTGGGCTGCCTGGTCAGGATCAGTTCGAGGGCTTCCAGGAACGCTGTGGTTTCCGTCTCAGTTCCCGCGGTGACGCGCAAGTGGCCCGGGATCCCCACATCCCGGATCAGGACCCCGGCGTCCAGCAGACCCTGCCAGACCTCGTGCGGGTTTTCCAGCCCGCCGAAGAAGACGTAGTTGGAATCTGACGCGGCGGGCTTAAGGCCCATTCGCGTCAGCTCCGTGACGATCCGGTCGCGCTGCAGTTTGATGTCCTCGACGTCGGCCATGAGGGCTTCGCGGTGGGTCAGTGCGGCCAGGGCCGTGGCCTGGGTGATGGCGGACAGGTGGTACGGCAGCCGCACCAGACGCAGGGCGTCAGTAACTTCGGGGGCGGCCGCCATGTAGCCCAGCCGCGCTCCGGCGAGGGCAAAGGCCTTGCTCATGGTGCGGGACACGATCAGGCGCTCACGGCCCGGAAGGAGCGCCAGCGCGCTGGGCGTGCCGTCGTGGGCGAACTCGTGGTACGCCTCATCAACGATCACAACCGTCTGGCTGGCCTCGCCGGCGGCATAGACGGCCTCGACCACATCCAGTCCCAGGCCAGTGCCGGTGGGATTGTTGGGCGAGCACAGGAAGACAACATTGGGCTGAAGTTCCCTGACCTGCCGGGCCGCCGATTCGGCGCTGAGGCCGTAGTCGTCCGCCCGCTGGCCGACGATGTATTCCGTGTCCGTTCCGCTCGCCAGGAGCGGGTACATGGAGTACGTGGGAGGGAACCCAAGGGCTGTGCGGCCCGGCCCGCCGAAAGCCTGCAGAATCTGCTGAAGCACTTCGTTGGACCCGTTGGCGGCCCAGATGTTCTCCGCTCCCAGGCCGTGCCCGAGGTACTCGGCGAGGCGCTCACGGAGTTCGGTGAACTCACGGTCCGGATAGCGGTTCAGTCCCGCAGCAGCTGCCGTCACGGCCTCGGAGATGGCCGCGAGGACATCCGCCGGAACACCATGGGTGTTCTCGTTGACGTTGAGCAGGATGGGAACGTCCAGCTGCGGCGCCCCATACGGGGTGAGGCCCCGCAGGTTGGTCCGGAGGGGAAGTCGGTTCAGTCGCTCTAGCTGGTCAGTCACTTCAACAGTTTAAGTGAGGGTGGCCGGGCCACTGAAACTGTGACGCCTGCCGGCCCGCCCGGGCCGCTGTTCTACTTCGACGGGACGAAGATCTGCTGGCCCGGCATGACCTTGCCGCCGTCGAGGTTGTTGAGCTGGACGATGTCAGCCACCACGTCGCGGGGATCACGCTCCGGTGCCACGGTGCCGGCAATTCCCCAGAGGGACTCCCCGGGCTGGACTGTGACAGACACTGTTGGAGTCAGCGACAGCTCGGACACGGAATCCGCGGCCTTGGCCGGGGAGTTGAGGAAGCCGGCCAGTGAAATGAGCACCACCGACAGCAGAATCAGCGGTAGGCCCACCAGGACGATGCGGCCCCGGCGGGTCAGGCGGAGCGGCGGCTGGGCGGACCTGGCCTTCCCTGAAGGACGGTCCTCCCAGTTGAAGCCCTGCATTCCGGAGCCGTGATCTACCCGGCTGGTGGAACGCTGGTCTTTCGAACGCTGCTGACCCGAAACCTGAATAGCGCGTATTGCTGACATGAACTGAGCCCTCCTGGACCTGACTGTGCCGCCCGGCATGTTCCCAAAGATGCCATCCGCCCGTTCCGGCCTTCGAACATGGAACTCTTCGAACATAGAACCGAATGGGGCTTGCGACTAGAACACATATTCGAACTTTGCTGTTTCTGTTCTAGCACTTATTAACGAACATTGTCGAGACTCACTAGAACAAATGTTTGAAAAACGTGTGCGGCTGACCTACGTTTGAGCTACAGAACAACCGCTTCTGCAGTTGATCAGCAGGGTCTGACATTTTCAGGCCGGAAGTTCCCGGCAGCTGCAGCCACGGAGGCCGGGTGGAACGAAAGGCGTTGGCGAACATGGCAGCACAAGCCACCGGCGGCAGGGCTACGCAGCGGAGCCAGCAGTCACCAGCGAAGCCCAAGGGCCTCACGGTGCGGCAGAAGAAGATTCTGGAAACCATCCAGCGGTCCGTCAACGACAACGGCTATCCGCCGTCCATGCGTGAAATCGGCGACACCGTGGGCCTGGCCAGCCTCTCCAGCGTCACCCACCAGCTCTCACAGCTCGAGAAGCTGGGCTACCTCCGGCGCGACCCCAAGCGTCCGCGCGCCATGGAAGTGCTCATGCCGCTGACCCTGGACGAGGGAACCGCCAAGATCTCCGGCGTGGAGAAGCCTGCCCGGCTGCGCACCATTGGCGGCTTGTCCGTTTCCGAACTGGCCACGGCAACGGATACGGCAATGGTCCCCCTGGTGGGCCGGATTGCGGCAGGCGGCCCCATCCTGGCAGACCAGATGGTCGAGGACGTCATGCCCCTGCCGCGGCAGCTCGTCGGCCACGGCGAGCTTTTTATGCTGAAGGTGTCCGGCGACTCCATGATCGACGCGGCCATCTGCGACGGCGACTGGGTGGTGGTCCGCCGCCAGAGTGATGCCGTGAACGGCGACATTGTGGCCGCCCTGCTCGATGATGAAGCCACCGTCAAGACATTCCGCCAGCGCGACGGCCACACCTGGCTGCTCCCGCAGAACACGCAGTACGAGCCCATCCTCGGCGATCACGCCAACATCATGGGCAAGGTCGTTTCGGTTCTCCGCTCGCTGTAGCCGCGCTCCCGCGTCAGCCGGCAGCCCGGCCTACGCGGGGGCCTTCGCCAGCCGGCTCAGGGCCGCCACCGCGATCGCAGGATCAGTGGTCGGCCAGAACGGCGGCAGGGCGGCCCTTAGGAACCCCCCGTAGCGTTCCGTGGACAGCCGGGAGTCAAGGACAGCCACCACGCCTTTATCGCCCGTAGAACGGATCAGGCGGCCTGCCCCCTGGGCAAGCCGGATGGCTGCATGCGTGGCAGACACCGACATAAAACCGTTGCCGCCCGCCTGGGCCACCGCCCTGGAGCGCGCCGTCATAAGGGGGTCATCCGGCCTGGGGAACGGGATCCGGTCGATGACCACCAGCCTGCACGAACCGCCGGGAACATCGACGCCCTGCCAAAGTGACATGGTGCCGAAAAGGCACGTGTCCGGTTCGTCGGCGAACTGGCGCACCAGGGCGGTCATGGTTGAGTCGCCCTGGCAGAGGATGCTGACATCCAGGCGCGGCCGCATGGCCTCGGCTGCGTCCTCCGCCGCCCGGCGCGACGAAAAGAGGCACAATGCCCCGCCGCCCGAGGCCCGGATCAGTTTCTCGAGCTCGTCCAGCGCTTCGGGCGACGTTCCCCGTCCGGGTTTCGGCAGGTGGCTGGCAACATAGAGGATGCCCTGCTTGGGGTAATCGAACGGCGATCCGACGTCCACACCGGTCCAGCTGGGCGCCCCGGGCCCCACCAGCCCGAGCCCTCCCGCGGCCGGCTCGAAGGCCGATCCGATCGCGAGTGTGGCCGACGTGAGGACCACTGTGTGGCCTGCGAAAAGCCCGTCGCGCAGCTTCCCGGCAACACTCAGGGGGGCGATGTTGATCAGGGCCGGTGCGGCGTCGTCCGGCTGCGAGTAGCCCTGCTGCGGGTCAAACGTGCTGGCACGCGAGAACCAGACCACCTCGCGGTTTTCCCGGGCGGCAATCAGGCGTTCGCAAAGCTCGAGGATGACCATCAGGCGTGACCGCGCCAGCTGGCGCCCGCCGTCGGCCGTGTTGGCGCTGTCCCCTTTGGAGTCGGAAAGGGCCGCGCGGCAGGCTTCCCGCAGCTGGTCCACACAGTCGAGCTGTTCGTCGTTGAGGCCGTTGGGCAGAAGGCCGCTCGGAACTCCGGCGATGGCCACCTCCAGGTTCGCGGCTGCGTTGTTGAGCGCATCAACCGTGATGCCGGTGTTTTTGCGCGCGCCCGAAGCGGCGGCGTGGACCATGGCCACGGACAGCTGGCCGGAGACTGCCCCCGTCACCCTGTCCTGCAGCTCGTGGGCCTCGTCAACCACCACGACGTCGTACTCCGGCAGCACGGCGAGCCCTTCGAAGGCACTGACGGCCAGCATGGCGTGATTGGTGACCACCACGTCGGCGTCGGCCGCGTTCTGCCGGGCCAGTTCGCTGAAGCACTCGGCGGCCATGGGGCATTTCTGTGCTCCCAGGCATTCCATCGACGTCACGGACACCTGCCGCCAGGCCCGGTCCGTCACACCGGGCATCAGCTCGTCACGGTCCCCCGAGGCCGTCTTCTCCGCCCACTCGCGGAGCCGGACCACTTCCTTGCCAAGCTGCGACGCAGGGCCGCCCAAGGAAGCGGCAAAGTGCGGAACGCTGGTGTCCTCACCCAACGAGAAAAGCTGTCCCTCGGACGGCTCCTCGGAGGGGAATCCGCCTTCGAGCTTGTGCCGGCAGACGTAGTTGGACCTGCCCTTGACGAGCGCCACCTTGACCGGACGGTCAAGGGCGGGCGTGATGGTTTCCAGCAGCCTGGGAAGGTCCCTGCCCACGATCTGGGTCTGCAGGGCAAGGGTGGCCGTGGAGACGAGCGTGGGTTTGTCGCTGACCAGTGAATGGGCGATCAACGGAATGAGGTACGCCAGGGACTTTCCGGTGCCAGTTCCGGCCTGGACCAGCAGGTGGTCGCCGCTGTCGATAGCGCGCGCCACCTGCCGGGCCATCTCGTGCTGGCCGCTGCGGCTCTGTCCGCCCATACCGGAAACCGCCCGGTCGAGCAGTTCGATGACGAACTGCTCGCCGGCGGAACCGCTTGTTTCTCCGGCCCCGGGATCAGACATTGCTGATGAAGGATTCCAGTTCAGCGGCGAGGCCTTCGCGCACCATGACGAGGGCACGCGTGCCCTCCTCCTCATGGTCCAAGCGAAGGATTTCGGCGTCCGTTTCGTGGAGTTTGCTGAGCAGGTCCCCGCGATTGTAAGGAATCAGCAATTCCATCTTGACGCTCGGCCGGGGGATGGCCTCACTGATCGCCTTTAGCAGTTCAGCGATCCCCTGCCCGGTCCGTGCGGACACCACCACATGGCGCGGTTCGCGCTGCTTCAGCCGTTCCACCACGAACGGATCCGCGGCATCAGCCTTGTTCAGCACGATGATTTCCGGGACCTTGCGCGCGTCCACTTCGCTGAACACGGCGCGGACCGCGGCGATCTGGCCCTCCGGATCGGGGTGCGAGACGTCCACGACGTGCAGGATGAGGTCCGCATCAGCCACTTCCTCCAGGGTGGACCGGAAGGCTTCCACCAGCTGCGTGGGAAGGGACCGGACGAAGCCCACGGTGTCGGCCAGGGTGTAGCCCAGGCCGTCAGCCGTTTCCGCCTTGCGGACGGTTGGATCCAGCGTCGCGAACAGGGCGTTCTCCACCAGGACACCGGCGTCGGTCAGCCGGTTCAGGAGCGACGACTTTCCGGCGTTCGTGTACCCGGCGATGGCAACGGACGGGACGGAATTACGACGGCGGTTGGCCCGCTTGGTCTCCCGCGCCGGCTTCATGGCGGCGATTTCACGCCGCAGCTTCGCCATCCGGGTGCGGATCCGCCGCCGGTCCAGTTCGATCTTTGTTTCACCGGGACCACGGGAGCCCATACCGGCACCCGCGCCGCCCACCTGGCCACCGGCCTGCCGGGACATTGATTCGCCCCAGCCCCGCAGGCGCGGGAGCAGGTACTCGAGCTGCGCCAGCTCCACCTGCGCCTTGCCTTCGCGGCTCTTGGCGTGCTGGGCGAAGATGTCCAGGATCAGGGCCGTGCGGTCGATGACCTTGACCTTCACGATGTCTTCAAGTCCGCGCCGCTGTGAGGGTGCCAGCTCGGCATCCACCACCACGGTGTCGGCACCCGTGGACATCACGATGTCTTTGAGTTCCAGGGCCTTGCCGGAACCCAGGAACGTGCCGGGGTCGGGCTTCGCGCGGCGCTGGACAATGCCGTCAAGCACTTCCGAGCCTGCTGTCTCCGCGAGTGCGGCAAGTTCACGCAGTGAGTTTTCGGCGTCCGCCAGGGTTCCCTCGGACCAGAGACCGGCCAGGACCACCCGTTCAAGGCGCAGCTGCCGGTATTCAACCTCGGTGACGTCCTCGAGCTCGGTGGACAGGCCTGCCGTACGGCGCAGGGCCCGGCGTTCTTCAAGGTCCTGCTGGTCCCCGTCGAAGATGCTGTGTTCGCTGTCCTGGCGGGAAATCGCCTGCGCCGACCCCAAAACTCCCCGCGGATCTTCCGGGTCGGATTTGGCGGAACGGGCCGGGACATCCTTGGACAGAATCCGGTCGATGACAGCCTGGATTTCCTCAGGACTCATGTCCTGTGAGGCTGAATCTGATCCGGTGTTGGGCTGGTTGGTCATGTTCTCCTTTGAAGATTCGACACCTTCAGAATAATGCTGATTACTTGTCTGCGGGGCGGTATTCGCGCTGGGCTGACGACTATTGGTCATTCGGGCTCCTGGGATGCCGGCGGGCTGCGGCGCAGCGGGCGGCGGTATGGGCGGTGGCGAGGCGGCCTGCCTGGCAGGCGCCGTTGCGCAGGATGCGGTGGCGTCGGTGACACCGGAATGGTCAGCGGACGGTCTTCCACACGGAGCGGCGTTCCCCACGGGGAAGTTCACGCGCGCCGTCCGGATGACGGGATTCCGATGGCAGGTCAGATGATCAGCATTGCTGTACTCCAAGTAGTTCGGGCAGCACGTCCGGCCGGAGGATCACGGCAGAACGGTGCACTGAGCGGAAGGTGATTACCTGCGTCGCTGCGGGACGGGCCAGGGCCCGTGCCGGCTACTCAAAGATAAAGAACATGAATTCAAGATTAGCAGACCGGTTTCCCTGTCCCGTTCCCCCGCGTTTCCCATCCGCGCCCGGGACAACTAATCTGGCGAGTTATGGAGTCTGCACACTATTTCAGCGCCCAGCCCGCCGGGCCGTTCACCCGCAAGCCGCTAACCGTGGAGCTTGCCGGTGAAGCCCGCAAGCTGCAGACCTCCAGCGGCATCTTCAGCCCCGACGGGATCGACAAGGGCACCGCTGTGCTGCTGGCTGACGCGCCGGCCCCGTCTCCGCAGGGCAACCTGCTGGACATCGGCTGCGGCTGGGGTCCGATCGCCCTGACCATGGCCCTCAGGGCCCCCCACGCACACGTCTATGCCGTGGACGTGAATGAGCGCTGTGTCGCACTGACCAACGAAAACGCCGGCCTGCTGGGGCTTGGCAACGTCACGGCCAGCCTGCCGGCCAACGTTGATCCCGGCCTCCGGTTCGACACCATCTGGTCCAATCCCCCCATCCGCATAGGCAAGGACGAACTTCACTCCCTGCTGCTGCTGTGGTTGCCCCGGCTGGCCGCGGGCGGGTCGGCCTGGCTGGTGGTCCAGAAAAACCTCGGTTCGGATTCGCTGCAGCGCTGGCTGAGCACCGAACTGGACAGCAGCTTCACCGTCACCCGGGAGAGCACCTCGAAGTCGTTCAGGATCCTTCGGGTCAGGAAAGCGTCCCACTAGCCACGATCACGGCCGGACCGCTGAGTTCCACATGCTCGTGGCCTTCCGGCCCCGGAAAGAATTTCACGCCGACGACGCCGCCCGGCACCTGGACGTCCCAGGCATCCGGAGCACCCTGCCCGGCCCAGTGACGGATGGCAACGGCTGCTGCGCAGGCGCCGGTGCCGCATGACTGCGTCTCCCCCACGCCGCGCTCGTGGACGCGCATGGTGATGGTCCCCACGCCGTCATGCACCAGCGGTTCGGAGGGTACGACGAACTCCACATTGGTGCCGTTGGCCGGCTTCGGGTCAACGTGCGGTGCCTTGAACAGCTGGGTTGTCTCAAGTTCGCTGAGCTCTGCCAGCGCCACCACGGTGTGCGGGTTCCCCATGCTGACAGACAGCGCCGGCCGTGGCACTTCCAGGCCATCGGCGGTCACAAGCGAGTCCATGGCGCGTGCCGTTGCCTCTCCCGGGAAAATGAACTCCCACGGGCCCATGTCCACGGCGTAGCCGTTCTCGGTCCGCACGACTGTTTTGACGCCCCCTCGCGTGCCGATGGTCAGCGCATCGCCGGTCTCGAGCCGGACCAGTCCCTCGGCAACGAGGAAGTGGACGAAGACGCGCACGCCGTTGCCGCACATTTCCGACAGGGAGCCGTCGCCGTTGCGGTAGTCCATGAACCATTCGGCGTCCGGGTGGACTGTCTGCAGCTCGCGCCCTTCCGGAAGGTAGCGCGAGGGCACGGCGCGGATCAGCCCGTCGCCGCCGATTCCGCGGTGGCGGTCGCAGAGTTCCGCGACCTGCTCGGGCGCAATGGGCCAGGTGCCCCCGGGGTCAGCAACAAGCACGAAATCATTGCCGGTGCCGTGGCCCTTGGAGAAGGCCAGGCCGCTCAGCCCCTGGAGTGTGCGGTCAGGGGTGGGTGCAAGGGTTTCGTCCATGGTTCAAGATTACAGTCACGGGTGGACGGGCCCGAAAACCGTGGGCACGGGACTGGCGCGGGCTGAGCAGCGCCGGCTCAGCGGCAGACGGCTGCTGCTTTGTCCACCAGCTCCGGGTCCTGCCAGTCGAGCCAGGTGATGCGGGGATCGGCCCTGAACCAGGTGAGCTGCCGGCGGGCGAATTTTCGCGTGGCCACAATGGTGTCTTCCGTGGCCTGGCCGGCATCCCATTCACCGTCGAGTACTTTGAGGAACTGGGAGTAGCCCAGGGCACGGGACGCGGTCTTGCCATTTCTTAGCCCTGCAGCGTCCAGCCGTTGCACTTCGGCCTGCAGCCCGTTGGCGACCATACTGTGAACACGCTGTGCCAGCCTGTCCTTCAGGAGCTCCCGGTCCACCTCGAGGCCGATCTGGACTGCCGGCTGGAAGTACTCGCGGGCCGGCATGAAGGAGCTGAACGGGCGTCCTGTCAGCTCGAAGACCTCCAGTGCGCGGACAACCCTGCGGGCGTCTCCCAGCCGGGCGGCGGAGGCGGGGTCGACGGCTTCGAGCCTGGTGCGCAGCGCGGCCAGGCCGGTTTCGTCGGCCTCCGCTTCGAGACGGCGCCTGATGTCCGGATCCGTTCCGGGAAACTCGAGCACGTCCAGCGCTGCCCGGACATACAGGCCCGATCCGCCGACGAGGATGGCCCTCCTGCCCCTGTCGTGGATGTCGGCGACGGCGGCGCGGGCCTCCCGCTGGAAATCGGACACGCTGGCTTCCTGGGTGACGTCGAGGGTGTCCAGCAGGTGGTGCCGGACACCCCTGCGCTCCTCCACCGTGATCTTGGCTGTGCCGATGTCCATGCCGCGGTAGAACTGCATGGCGTCCGCGTTGATGATCTCACCGTCAAGTTCCAGGGCAAGTGCCACGGCGAGGTCCGATTTACCGGATCCGGTGGGGCCGACCACCGCAATGACAGGCGGCTGACCGGCGTCGGCACCGCGTGCCCCAGCCGACGGCACAAGGGTGTCCCGGCCGTTCCCTGTGGGCGTGGCCATTGCCTAGCTGCGGCGGACGGGGAGCGCCGGCATACCGAGGGACACGCCGCTCTTGCCGCCGGTCGCACCGGAGCCGGCGCCGGGCACCGGGGCGCCGCAGGAGTCCGCCTGGGACCTGTCCCAGGCGTCACCCGCACGCGACCCGCGGAGTGCGTAGTCTGCCGGCGATGCCGGATCGGCCACCAGGTGGAACGCAGCTGCTTCCGTGATGGTGACGGTCACAAGGTCTCCGGGCCGGGGCGTCTCCGCACCCTCCGGGACTGAGAAATGCACGAGCCGCTGATCCTGCGACCGGCCCGACAGCCGATGTGTTTCCTCCGACTTGCGGCCGGACTGTGCCGTGACCATGACCTCCACCCGGCGGCCCAGCTGACGGGCGTTTTCCTCGGCCGCGATCCGGTCCTGCAGAGCGGTCAGGCGCTCAAAGCGCTCCTGGACCACGGCCTTGGGGAGCTGGTCCGGCAGATCCGCGGCGGGGGTGCCGGGACGCTTCGAGTACTGGAACGTGAACGCAGTGGCGAAGCGCGACTTCTCGACGACGTCCAGCGTGGCTTGGAAGTCCTCTTCGGTTTCACCGGGGAAGCCGACGATGATGTCCGTCGAGATGGCGGCGTGCGGAATCCGTTCCCGGACCTTGTCCAGGATGCCCAGGAATTTGGTGGAGCGGTACGACCGCTTCATGTCCTTTAGTACTTTGTCCGAGCCCGATTGCAGGGGCATGTGAAGCTGCGGCATAACATTCGGGGTTTCGGCCATGGCGTCGATGACGTCGTCCGTGAAGGCAGCGGGGTGCGGGCTGGTGAAGCGGACCCGCTCCAGCCCTTCGATTTCACCGCAGGCACGCAGCAGCTTGGAGAACGCCTGGCGGTCGCCGAATTCCACGCCGTAGGAGTTCACGTTCTGGCCCAGGAGTGTCACTTCGATGGCGCCGTCATCCACCAGTGCCTGAATCTCGGCGAGGATGTCGCCCGGACGGCGGTCCTTCTCCTTGCCGCGCAGGGCAGGAACGATGCAGAAGGTGCACGTGTTGTTGCATCCCACCGAGATCGACACCCAGCCCGAGTACACGGAGTCCCGCTTGGTGGGGAGCGTTGAGGGGAAAACGTCGAGTGATTCCAGGATCTCGAGCTGCGCCTCATTGTTGTGACGGGCGCGGTCGAGGAGCGCGGGCAGGGCACCGACGTTGTGGGTGCCGAAGACGGCGTCCACCCACGGGGCCTTCTTCAGGATGGTTTCGCGGTCCTTCTGCGCCAGGCAACCGCCCACGGCGATCTGCATCCCCGGGTTGGCAGCTTTGACCGGGGCCAGCATTCCGAGGTTGCCGTAAAGCTTGTTGTCGGCGTTCTCCCGGACGGCGCACGTGTTGAACACCACGACGTCGGCGCGCTCATCGGTCGCCGGGACATACCCCGCGCCTTCGAGCATCCCGGCCATGCGCTCGGAGTCGTGCACGTTCATTTGGCAGCCAAAAGTGCGCACCTGGTAAGTGCGCGGCGGCGCCGCTGCGGGGGCTCCATCCGGGCTGGCGGAAGTGCTGGTGCCGGACGCTGGGGAGGGAATGGTCAAACTCACCTGTTAAGGGTACCGGTTCATAGGAATTCCGTTTCCGCCTGCCCGCCGGCTGCGGCGTCGAGGACCTCCC
Organism: Arthrobacter sp. NPDC093128; assembly: GCF_040683875.1. Classification (NCBI taxonomy): domain Bacteria; kingdom Bacillati; phylum Actinomycetota; class Actinomycetes; order Micrococcales; family Micrococcaceae; genus Arthrobacter; species Arthrobacter sp. NPDC093128. Next base: position 35,768 of record NZ_JBFBEY010000021.1, on the reverse strand, counting down.
CGACGATCCGGAAGGCCTGCGACGGCTGGTACCCCTTCCGGGCCAGCATCGAGGCCAGCCGACGCGTGACCTTGTCCCGCTCGGCGCGGTCCGTGAGGTCTGCTGTGCCTTTGAGCTTGCGTTGGACGAGTTCACGGGCGGCAGACTCCTCCGCTTCGTCACTGACCTGCTCCAGGGCCCGGGCCGCAATGTCGGCCTCAATGCCCTTGTCCGCAAGCTCGCGCCTCAACGCACCCTTGGCCAGCTTCCGGGTTTGGGACCTGCTCCGTACCCACATGTCCGCAAACTCGGCGTCATCCACGAGCCGGACTTCCTCGAACCTGTCCAGTACGGCCTCGGCCACGTCCTCCGGAACATTGCGCTCGGCCAGCTTGCGGGCCAGCTGCAACCTGCTTTTCGGCGAGGCGGTCAGCTGCCGCAGCACGATCGCCCGCGCCACGGAGGCCGGATCCGGCTCAGCATCGTGTTCCGCTTGCGGCTCCGGCGCAAACCCGGCCTCCGGCGCGAACCCGGCCTCCGCGGGAATGGTTCCGTCCGGGCCCGCATCGCCGAACGCAGCCGGGCCAGGTTTCCGGGATCGGAATCCTGGCCCGCTCCGCCGGGTTCCCCTAGAAACCGTCAACGGCCTTGAGCTTCGGAGACGCTTCCTTTTCAGCTTCGGCGGGCTTGACGCCAACGCCGAGCTTCTCCTTGATGAGGCGCTCCAGCTCCGCGGCAAGTTCCGGGTTGTCGCGCAGGAAGCGTCGCGAGTTCTCCATGCCCTGGCCCAGCTGGTCACCGTCGTAGGTGAACCAGGAACCCGACTTCTTGATCAGGCCGTGTTCCACGCCCATATCGATGATGCCGCCCTCGCGGGAGATGCCCTGGCCGTAGATGATGTCGAATTCGGCGATTTTGAAGGGCGGGGCCATCTTGTTCTTGACGATTTTCGCCTTGGTGCGGTTGCCCACCGAATCAGCGCCTTCCTTCAGCGTCTGGATACGGCGGACGTCGATGCGGATGGAGGCGTAGAACTTCAGCGCCTTGCCACCGGTGGTGGTCTCGGGGGAGCCGAAGAAGACGCCGATCTTCTCGCGCAGCTGGTTAATGAAGATGGCGGTGGTCTTGGTCTGGCTCAAACGTCCGGTGATCTTACGGAGCGCCTGGCTCATCAGGCGGGCCTGCAGGCCGACGTGGCTGTCGCCCATGTCGCCTTCAATTTCCGCGCGGGGCACGAGGGCGGCCACGGAGTCGATGACAATCACATCGAGGGAGCCCGAACCAATCAGCATGTCCATGATTTCCAGTGCCTGCTCGCCGGTGTCCGGCTGGGAGACCAACAGCGCGTCGGTATCCACACCCAGCTTGGCGGCGTATTCCGGGTCCAGGGCGTGCTCGGCGTCGATGAACGCAGCAATACCGCCCAGGCGCTGGGCATTCGCAACGGCATGGAGGGCAACGGTGGTCTTACCCGACGATTCCGGGCCGTAGATTTCCACGACGCGGCCGCGCGGCAGGCCGCCAATTCCCAGGGCAACGTCCAGGGCAATGGAGCCGGTGGGGATTACTTCGATGGGCGCACGCACTTCGTCGCCCAGCCGCATGACGGAGCCTTTGCCGAACTGCTTGTCGATCTGGGCAAGCGCTGCATCGAGCGCCTTCTGACGATCCGGGGCTGCCGCCATGGTTCACACCTCTAGTTTTCTCGCTGTGGAGTGGCCTGAGCGGCCCTTTATTTGTCATCACCGACGCTAACGGCACCCACCGACATTCTTGCCGGATGACATTGCGTATGTGGAAAACGCTCTGAAAAAAGCATAGCCCTACCCGAACAGATATTCGAACAATTGCCCGGCGTGTCAGGGCGGAGCCATCCAGCGTCAGTGCGCCGTGGATCAGTTGCGGGACGGCTTGATGTCCCTGCCGAGCCGCCGGTCCGCCGGGACGTCCTGCACGTCGCACATGGCGAGCCAGACCTGCCGCGGAGGAACACCGGCTGCCAGCGCCTGGTCCGCTGTCCGGCTGCCGACACCTGCCAGCACCAGTGAGCTGCTGAGGACACGGGAGTAACCTGCACCGAACTCATCGTCCATTAGCCGCCAGAAGTCGCTGATTCTCACCGATAAAGTCTCTCACGGCTGCGGCCAATAGAATGGTTGCCATGAGCAACCCAGCCGTGGAACCCGATGCCCCAGGGGCCACCGAAAACAGCGTCGACGCGGCCCTGCGAACCGTGGAACATCAGATCAGCCTGTTCTGGCGCCGTGGCCGCGCCCTGTCCCAGCAGCTGTCGCGCGAAGTGCACCCGGACATGGAACCGGCAGCGTACGGTCTCCTCACTGTCATCCGCCGGGAAGGTCCCATCAGGCTCACGGAACTGGCGTCTTGCATCGGCGTCGGCAAGCCGTCTGTCAGCCGGCAGATTGCATTCCTCGAAAGCATCGGCCTGGTGTCCAAGGAAGCCGATCCCCTCGATGGCCGGGCCCAGACCATCCAGCTGACCCCCAAGGGGGAGGAGAAGATGCACCAGGTCCAGGACGCACGGCGTGAGGTTTTCCGTGAGCGGCTGGGCGAATGGCCGGTCGAAGAACTGCAGACCCTTGCCGCATACATGGCCAAGCTCAACGCGACGTATGAGCGCGACGGCTTCCCGAAGGACGAAGCCAACCGGCCCGGTGCCTAATCCCGGTAGTTAACGCCGAAGGGCCTCCGGCGTAGCCGGGGGCCCTTCGTGTGAGTCTTGTATGACGGAGTGAACGACGCAGGTCAGCGGGCGCCCGAGAGCAGTCCCTTGGCCAATTCGTCGGACAGTTCAGTGTTGAGTTCGCGGTCAAGGTCGCGGCCGTAACGCTGCGAGAATTCCTGCGGAACGGTGTCCGGAACAGCAACGCCCTCAGCGACGGCAACGCGGTCGCTGACTTCGCGGAGCATGCTGGACAGCGGGACGTCCAGGGCCGAGCAGATCGAAGACAGCAGCTCCGAAGAGGCTTCCTTCTGACCGCGCTCCACTTCACTGAGGTAACCCAGGGAAACCCGGGCACTGTGTGAGACTTCGCGGAGGGTTCGGCCCTGACGCTGGCGAACGTCGCGCAGAACATCACCGATTTCGTGACGAAGTACAACCATCTTGCGCTCCTTCTGTTCGCTCTTTGCCTGATCGGCGAGGCCCACATCCTTCCAGCGGACAACGCCGTTCACGGATACGGGCTGCTTTACCATCTGTATCGCCTTGCTCCCTCGTACGTCAGGCCCGCCCTCACAGGCGAACCATAATTTATTTACTCATCCTAGGCGCCTCCGCGATTCGGAAGCGACACAATGTAACAACTATTAGGCATCAAATTTTGTTCCCGGCAACTTTACGCCTGGTAAGCCTCGGAAGACAGCGCCTCAAGCAGCCGCTCCAAAGCAGCCGCGCACGCCTGTCCCCGGATGTCGGCGCGGTTCCCCTCGAAAACGTAACCGAACGACGTCGTTCCCTCCGCGGTGGCGATGCCGACGAAGACTGTTCCCACGGCTTTCCCGCCGTGCGGTTCCGGACCGGCGACGCCGGTTGTCGACACCCCGACGTCTGCGCCGCAGACCCGTCGGGCTCCGGCTGCCATCGCTTCTGCAACTGCTCCCTCGACGGATCCGACGGCGTCGAGCAGCTCCTGGGGCACGCCCAGGACGTCCGCCTTGACTGCGTTCTGGTAGGACACCACTCCGCCCTGGAGCATGCCCGAGGCGCCGGGTGTGTCAGCGAGGACCGCCGTCACCATGCCCGCTGTCAACGATTCGGCGGTGGCGACTGTCAGTCCCCGCGAGACGGCGCCGGTAACTGCCTGTTCAGCGATGCGGTGCAGATTGCTCACGGCATTTCTCCTTGAACGCGCTGGCTGGCGGCACGACGTCCGCTTGCCCGCAGCTTGAGTGCTTCGACAACGTACTGGACTCCGGTCCAGACGGTGATGGCCACGGCGGCGAGCATCACCAGAAAGGCGACCACGCCCAGCCACGGCGCCAGCGATGCGAGCGGAATCACATACAGCAGGATCGCAACGGTCTGCACAACGGTCTTCAGCTTGCCGCCGCGCGACGCCGGGATGACGCCATAGCGGATGACGAAGAACCGTAGTGCCGTGATGCCCCATTCGCGGACCAGGATGAGGATGGTGATCCACCAGGGCAGCTCGCTCAGGACGGACAGCATCACCAGTGCCGAGCCCGTCAGCAGTTTGTCCGCTATGGGATCGGCAATCTTGCCGAAGTTGGTGATGAGGCCCCTGCTGCGGGCGATGTCGCCGTCGAGCTTGTCGGTGTAGATGGCGACGGCAAACGTCAGGGCAGCGGCCCAGCGCCAGATGCCGTTCTGGCTATCGAGCCCCGGGGCGTCCGCGACGAGGAACCAGACGAAGAACGGCACCAGGGCAATCCGCAGCATCGTCAGGATGTTCGGAAGGTTCCAGATCCCGGAGGAGGAGCCTGAGCTGTTGGCTTCAGTGCTAGTCACTCTCCTAGGCTACCGTCCGGTGAGCGACCAGGCGTCCTCTGAGCCGTCCTCGTCGTCACCGGAGCTGCCGTCGGCGCCGTCGTAGTATTCGACTTTCTGGGTGCGGTTGTCCAGGTCCGCCGCCACGAGGTCCTCGGCATAACCGCCCTGGGCGATGTTCGCGTTGGCGTTGTCGCTCAGCGCCGCGGTCTGGGAATCGGGCGCGGCCGGGGCGTCCTGGCCCTTCATGGCTGCGAGGACCGCTGCGAGGTCATCGGGCTTCACCAGGACGTCGCGGGCCTTGGAACCCTCCGAGGGCCCCACCACTCCCCTGGATTCGAGCAGGTCCATGAGCCGGCCCGCCTTCGCGAAACCGACGCGCAGCTTGCGCTGCAGCATGGAGGTTGAGCCGAACTGGGTGGTCACCACGAGCTCGGTGGCCTGCAGCAGGACCTCGAGGTCATCGCCGATGTCGTCATCGATCTGCTTCTTCTGCGCCTCGGGGGCGACGTCGTCGCGGTAGTCGACCTTCAGCTGGCCCTTGACGTGCTCAACGACCTTGTGGATCTCGGACTCCGTGACCCAGGCACCCTGCACGCGCATGGCCTTGGAAGCGCCCATGGGCAGGAAGAGCGCGTCACCCTGGCCGATGAGCTTTTCCGCTCCGGGCTGGTCCAGGACCACGCGGGAGTCGGTCACGGAGGAGGTCGCGAAGGCCATGCGGGACGGCACGTTGGCCTTGATCAGGCCGGTGACGACGTCCACCGAGGGCCGCTGGGTGGCGAGCACCAGGTGGATACCGGCGGCACGCGCCAGCTGCGTGATCCTGACGATGGAATCTTCGACGTCGCGCGGGGCCACCATCATGAGGTCGGCGAGCTCGTCCACGATCACCAGCAGGTACGGGTAGGGGCGGATGACGCGCTTGGAGTCGACCGGCGGGTGGACCTTGCCGGCCCGGACAGCCTTGTTGAAGTCATCAATGTGCTTGAACCCGTAGTTCGCGAGGTCGTCGTAGCGGGCGTCCATTTCCCGGACCACCCACTGCAGGGCCTCGGCGGCTTTCTTGGGGTTGGTGATGATCGGCGTGATCAGGTGCGGCACACCTTCGTACGCCGTGAGTTCCACGCGCTTGGGGTCCACCATGACCATGCGGACCTCGTCCGGGGTGGCACGCATCAGGATGGACGTGATCATGGAGTTCACGAACGACGACTTACCGGCACCGGTGGCACCGGCCACGAGCAGGTGGGGCATCTTGGCGAGGTTCGCGACCACATAGCCGCCCTCGACGTCCTTGCCGACACCCATCACCATGGGGTGGTCGGTGCGGCGGGCGTTCTGGCTGCGGAGCACATCGCCGAGCGAGACCGTCTCGCGGTCCGTGTTGGGGATCTCGATGCCGATGGCGGACTTGCCGGGAATCGGGCTCAGGATGCGGACGTCGCTCGAGGCAACGGCGTAGGAGATGTTCTTGGACAGCGCCGTGACGCGTTCCACCTTGGTGCCCGCGGACAGTTCGATCTCGTAGCGGGTCACGGTGGGGCCGCGGCTGAAGCCGGTGACCTGCGCGTCCACGTTGAACTGGTTCAGCGTGTCCGTCAGGGAGGCCACGATGGCGTCGTTGGCCTCGGTGCGTTCCTTGGGGATGGAGCCGGGTGCCAGGACGTCCGAGGACGGCAGGGTGTAGGTGACGTCGCCGGCGAGCGATAGCTGCTCCGTGCGCTGCGGGATAGGCGTGGGCAGCGGCGGGGCGACGGGGCGTGAAGGCACCTGCGCGGCTGCGGCGGCTGCCCCTGCTGCGGCGGGAGCCACGGGGTTCAGGGAACCGGCGGCCACCATGCCAGGGGTGACGAGCGGGATGGCCTCTGTGGCGTTCTCACCGCTGAAATCCGGGCCCTTGGTGCCCAGGCCCTGGGCTGCCTTGATCTTTTCGACGGCGATCTCGGCCTGGGTGGGCCGCCGGACGCCGGGTGCCGGGCGGGAGCCCTTGCCGCCTGCCTTGGTGCCGTTGGCGCTGTCGGTTGCCTCGTCGTCGTCGATGACGGCATGTTCGAAGGCTTCGTCCCCGACGTAGCCTTCGAGGCGCGGGTCGGTGTCCTGGTCCTTGCCGAACAGCCGGCCGCGCCTCTTCTTCTTCGGAGCAGCCGGGGCGGAGTTTTCGTAGAGGTAGCTGCGGTCGTGGACGTCGCCGGATTCCTGCAGGTCGATGCCCATGAGGTGCTCATAGGCGTCCCTGATCCGGCGGGGAATGGCGCCGAAGGGTGTGGCGGTGATGATCAGGAGGGACGTGAAGACAATGAGTCCGTAGACGGCCACGGGCACAGCCGTGTGCAGGGCGGCCAGCGGTGAAGCGGCCAGGAAGCCCAGCATTCCCCCTGCCCGGCGCAGGCCGTCGAATCCGTCCACTACTGTGGGCTGGCCGCCGATGACATGTGCCAGGCCGCAGCCGGCAAAGGTCATGATCAGGAAGCCGATACCGATCCTGTTGTTGCCCCGCCCGTCCGACGGTTGGCGGAACAGCCGGAAAGCGCAGACGAAAAGCATCAGCGGCAGCAGCAGGGACATCCAGCCGAAGGTCCCGTTGACGATCGCGAAGACAGTGTCCGGGAACCATCCTGTGAAGCCCCACCAGGCGAAGGTGGCAACAAACACGCCAAGTGCGAGATTGAAGAGGGCGGCCCCGTCCCGGCGGTCCTCCGGCGCGAGGTCGCTGACGTCGTAGCCGATCCTGCGCACACCCCCGCCGACGACGTGGCCGATGCCCAGCCAGGCCCCTGCGGCCACCCGCACGAGCCACGGCTGGCGGGGTTCGACGGCGGCCATCTGACGTGTGCGTGCCGTGCCCGACGTTCCCCCGGTCCGGCTGGATTTGGACGCAGCGGAGCCGGAGCCCCGGCCCGCAGAGCTGCCTGATTTACCGCTTGAGTTGCCTCTAGGCGCGGAGGAGGTACGTGTCGCCATACCCGCCACGGTACCCGAAGTGAGGCCAAAAACCGCGGATTTCCGGGGCAGTCCGGGCTGCATGTTGCGGAAGGGACGGCGGACATATTGCGCCCTTGACCCGTCCGGGCGACTTAAACACCGGGGCCTCCCCCGCAGGCAGCTGCCGTGGCGGCTGCGTTTCTGCGGGGAAGGCCCGGGTGGCACAAAGAGCTGATGCTTAGGCCTCGAGGACCACCGGGATGATCATGGGCTTGCGGCGAAGCTTGCGGTTGACCCATGTGCCGACGACGCGGCGGACAACCTGCTGGAGCTGGTGCGTGGTGTGGTCCGTGTGGTTGAGCACGGCTTCTTCCAGGGCAGCATTGATCTTGGGGATGATTTCGTCGAAGACGGAATCATCTTCAGCCACGCCGCGGGCGTGGATTTCCGGCCCGGAAACCACCTTGCCGGTGGCGCGGTGGATCACCGTGATGATGGAGATGAAGCCTTCATCACCGAGCGTCTGGCGGTCCTTCAGGTCGGCTTCCGTGACTTCGCCAACGCTGGAGCCGTCGACGTAGACGAAGCCCACTTCCACCTGGCCCACGACGTCGGCCTGGTGGTCACGAAGGTCGATGACGGTGCCGTTGTCAGCCAGCAGGATGCTCTCATCGGGTACCCCCGATTCGAGGGCGATCTTGCCGTTGGCGATCAGGTGCCGCGTCTCGCCGTGCACCGGCATGGCGTTCAGCGGTTCGAGGATGTTGTAGCAGTACAGCAGTTCCCCGGCCGCGGCGTGGCCGGACACGTGGACCTTGGCGTTGCCCTTGTGGATGACGTCGGCGCCGAGCTTCAGCAGACCGTTGATGATGCGGAAAACCGCGTTCTCGTTGCCCGGGATCAGGCTGGAGGCCAGGATGACGGTGTCGCCCTTGCCGACGACGACGCGGTGGTCCCCGTTGGCCATGCGGGACAACGCAGCCATCGGCTCGCCCTGTGAACCCGTGGACATCAGCACTACGCGGTTGTCCGGCAGGTTGTCGATGTTCTTGATGTCCACCAAGATGCCGTCCGGCACGTCAAGGTAGCCGAGCTTTGCCGCGATGGCCATGTTGCGGACCATGGAGCGGCCCACGAAGGCAACCTTGCGGTTGTGGTTGGCCGCAGCGTCCAGGACCTGCTGCACGCGGTGGACGTGCGAGGAGAAGGAAGCGACGATGATCCGCTTGCTGGCCTGGCCGAAGAGCCGGTCCAGGGTGGGGCCGATTTCCTTCTCGGCGGTGGTGAAGCCGGGGACGTCCGCGTTGGTGGAGTCGGACATGAACAGGTCAACGCCTTCTTCGCCCAGCTTGGCGAAGTGGCGGAGGTCCGTGATCCGGCCGTCCAGCGGCAGCTGGTCCATCTTGAAGTCGCCCGTGTGCAGCACGGTGCCGCCGGCGGTGCGGATGAACACAGCCAGGGCATCGGGAATCGAGTGGTTAACCGCAACGAACTCGGTTTCGAACGGACCGAAGCGCTCCACCTGGCCCTCCGTTACGGTGAGCGTGAAGGGCTTGATCCGGTGTTCCTGCAGCTTGGCCTCGATGAGGGCAAGAGTGAGCTGGGAGCCGACCAGGGGAATGTCGGCGCGCAGGCGCAGCAGGTACGGCACGGCACCGATGTGGTCCTCGTGGCCGTGGGTCAGGACGACGGCCACGATGTCGTCAAGCCGGTTCTCGATGTAGGAGAAATCGGGCAGGATGAGATCGACGCCGGGCTGGGTTTCCTCAGGGAAGAGGACACCGCAGTCGACGATGAGCAGCTTGCCGTCGATTTCGAAGACGGCCATGTTGCGGCCGATCTCCCCCAGGCCGCCGAGCGGCACGATCCGCAGGGTCCCTTGGGGCAGTTTCGGTGGCGTGACAAGGCCGGGAAGGGCGGTTTGGGTCATAATGCACTACTTTCCGGGCGGAACAGTGGGGTCTTTACCGATCAGGAAAAGACCATTCCTGCTTCCGCCAAATCCTCGCGGATGGTTACGATCTCGGTTTCGTCCGGCTCCACGAGGGGCAAACGGACAACCGAGTTGGGCAGGACTCCCTGCCATTTAAGAATCTGCTTGGCCGCAACGGCCCCCTGTACGCGGGTCATCGTGGCCCGGATAACAGGTTCGAGTTCAAAATTGATCTTCCGGGCGGTGCCGAGGTCGTTCGCGTTGACGGCGTCGATCAGCTCCCGGAACCGGCGGGTGGCAACGTGGGTGGTGACGCCCACGAGTCCGACGGCGCCCAGCGCCATCCACTGCAGGGTCAGGCCGTCGTCGCCGGAGTAGAAGAGCAGGTCAGTCTCTGCCATAACGCGGGTGGCGGCGGCGAAATCGGCCTTGGCGTCCTTGACCGCGACGATGTTCGGGTGCGCTGCCAGACGGATCATGGTTTCCGGGGCGATCTGGATCGACGACCGGCCGGGGATGTCATAGAGCATCACGGGCACATCGGTGGAGGAGGCGATAGCCTCAAAATGTGCGCGCACGCCGGCCTGGCTGGGCTTGTTGTAGTACGGCGTGACGATCAGGAGGCCGTCGACGCCGACGTCGGCTGCCAGCCGGGAAAGATGCACGGAGTGTGCGGTGTCGTTGGTTCCGGTGCCTGCGACGATCGCGGCACGGCCGCCCACAGCTTCCTTCACCGCGCGGAACATCCCCACGTTTTCCTCGTCGGTGAGGGTGGAGGTTTCGCCGGTGGTTCCGGTGACGACCAGGCCGTCGCAGCCGTCGTCGACAAGCTTCACGGCCAGTTCCGCCGCCTGCTGGTAGTCCACTTTGCCGTCCACAGTGAACGGCGTGACCATAGCGGTCAGGAGGGTGCCAAAAGCAGGGAAATTCGCGGAAGTGTCAGCCATAGGAAAAACGTTACCCTGTCCCCGCCTTGTTAGGACAATGGCGGCGGCGTGATGATCGTCAAAGTCGACCCTTCAGCCGTCACTTTTCAGGGGTTTGACACCGTTCCCGGCGGAGGGGCGCCGCAGTAGCGGCTGACCGCTTCCTCCCGGAGCGACTCCGCCCACGAAGCGAGCCGCTGGGCGGCACGGACGTAGTGGAAGAGCTCCGTGGGCGTGAGGGCCTCGAGGTCGCACTCAGAGAGCCTCCGCGCCAGTTCCGCGCCCGGCGGCTGGGCTGACAGCGCCACGCCTTCCTTGCCCCACTGAGTGTCCTCGGCCGGGTCGCCGGCGACCAGCCGGCGGAAGAGGTAGTCCACCACGCCAGGGCTCATCGCCTTGAGCGGTCCAGCCGGCGTTCCGCGTTCCGGTGCGTTGTTCATGAAACGATCCTATTCGAACATATATTCGAATACAAGGGGGTCCCGGTTGGATATGGCACCGCGCGGATATGAGACGATCGGCTCATGACCTCCCGTGGCACTGCTTCTCCCTCGCGGACCGCCAAAGGCACCACCAAGACGACGAGACTCACCGGAATCGACGCCGCCCGCGGGCTGGCGCTGCTCGGCATGATGGCCACCCACCTGCTCCCCACGTTTGAAGCCGACGCGCAACTGACGCCCACCTGGATCGGGCTCACCTTCTCGGGGCGGGCGGCGGCTTTGTTTGCCGTCCTGGCCGGGATCGGGCTGGCCCTGTCCACCGGAAAACAGCGTCCGCCGGAGGGCCGGGAGTTGTGGGGTGCCCGCCGCGGCATCGCCCTGCGCGCCCTGGTGATCGCCGTCGTCGGGCTCTTCCTCGGCGGGCTGGAAGTCAACATCGCGGTGATCCTGGTGCATTACGCCGTGCTGTTCGTGTGTGTCCTGCCGTTCATCGGCCTCAGCATCAGGCCGCTTTGCGCCTTTGCCGCGGGCTGGGTGATTGGTTCGCCGGTGCTCGGCTACCTGCTGCGGCCGTGGCTCCTGGCCGCCTCCCCGCCGCTGCAGCTGCGCCACAACCCCAACTGGGACGACCTTGCCACGCCCGGGCGCCTGCTCGGAGACATCTTCCTGACCGGCTACTACCCCGTCCTGCAGTGGCTCAGCTACCTGCTGATCGGGCTGGTGATCGGCCGTCTGGCGCTGACGAAGATGGCCGTGCAGGTCCTGCTGCTGGCCGGAGGCACTGTGGTGGCTGTGCTGGCCAAATGGCTGGGCGTGCTGATGATGAACGACTGGGGCGGCAAGGCCGCACTGCAGGCGCAGCTGGCAGACCCCCGCTACCCGTTGGACAGCCTGCTGCAAGTGAACCTGGCCGGCGTCGACCAATCGGGCTCGTGGTGGTGGCTGGCGGGAAGTGCACCGCATTCGGGCACAACGCTGGACCTGGTGCACACGTCAGCGGTAGCCGTTGCCGTGGTGGGCGCCTGCCTGCTCCTGGGGCGCCTGGGTGAATGGCTCAACCTGGACCTGCTGCTGCCGCTGCGCGGTGCCGGCGCCATGACGCTCAGCCTGTACACGGCGCATGTGTGCCTGGTGGCTGCGATGTACCTGCAGCCTCTCCCCGTCGGCTGGACCGAGGAAGGCGTCTATGCCGCCCAGGCCCTGACCGCGGTCCTCATTGGAGGTTCGTTTGCGGCGCTCCACTGGCGGGGCCCGCTCGAATGGGTGGCCCACGCCGCCAGCGAGGTTGGAAGGTACCAGCGGGCGGGCATCCGCTAGGCGGTGCCGCTGGGCGGTGCCCCTAGGCGGTGCCGCTGCCCTCGCGGAACAGCTTCAGGGCGTCGCGCATGGATGCCCGGGCGCGTTTGCGGTCGCCCGCGGCGTCGTAGGCGCAGCTGAGCCGGAACCATGAACGCCAATCATCCGGCGCCTCCTCGGCTTCGATCCGGTATTTCTCAAACTCGGCGTCTGCCGATTCCCGCATGATCCGTCCGGCGGGTGTGCGCTGCAGGTTGTCGACGGGCAGGCCGCCTTCGGCCTCGAGGACCTTGGCCATCTGTTCCGTCCTGGCACCGAACAGCAGCTCGCGGACCAGCGCCCAGGCCCCGATGGCGGGCAGGATCAGATAGGCGGCACCAATGGCCTTGGCCACGGGATTGGGATCGGTGAGGAGCAGCACGGAGCGCTGGAAGGACACCACCAGGTAGAAGACCAGCAGGAGCGTCACCGCGCCGACCCAGATCTTGGTGCGGTTCTTCTTCAGGCCGGCGAGGACATTGCCCACGGCCGTCAGACTCCGAGGTCCAGGTAGCCGTCCAGGCCTACGGTCAGCCCGGGGTGGCCGGCGATGTTCCGCACTCCCAGCAGCACGCCCGGCATGAAGGACGCCCGGTCGAAGGAGTCGTGCCGCAGCGTCAGCTGTTCCCCCGGTCCGCCGAGCAGGACTTCCTGGTGCGCCACGAGGCCGCGGAGCCGCACGCTGTGGACGCGGATGCCGTCGACATCGCAGCCCCGGGCGCCGGCAAGTTCGGTGGTGGTGGCGTCCGGGCTAGCACCGATGCCGGCGGCGGCACGTTCAGCCGCGATCAGCTGCGCGGTGCGGACTGCGGTGCCCGACGGTGCGTCAACCTTGTCCGGGTGGTGCAGTTCGATGACTTCCACCGATTCGAAGTACCTGGCGGCCTTGGCGGCAAAGGCCGACGCCAGCACGGAACCGAGGGCGAAGTTGGGGGCGATGAGGACGCCTACGCCGGCATTCCGGCCGAGCAGTTCCTCAAGGTCATGGAGCCGGGCGGCGTCCCAGCCGGTGGTTCCGACGACGGCGTGCATGCCGTGTTCGACGGCGAAGCGGACGTTCGCTTCTGTGCCTTCGGGGACGGTCAGGTCCACCACCACCCGGGCGCCGGCGTTGACCAGCCCATCCAGGGAATCACCCCGTCCGAGGGCCGCTACGAGCTTCATGTCGGCGGCCGCTTCAACGGCTTTCACGGCCTCGGCGCCCATGCGCCCGTTCGCGCCCAGGACGGCGACGGCAAGTTGTTCGGTCATGGACTTAACCCTACCGTCGGGCTGCCCGCCCGGATGAACCGGCCCGGCAGGTTACCGCCGGCAACTCCCGGGCCGCCCCGGCCCCGCCTTCCTAGGCGCCAGCCCCGCCTTCCTAGGCCCCGGCCCCGACCCATTCGACGGTTCCGTCGCTGAAGAACTGTTCCTTCCAGATGGGCACCTGCGTCTTGATCCGGTCGACGAGCTCCGAGCACACCTCGAAGGCCTGGCCGCGGTGGGCGGCGGAAACAGCGCACACCAGGGCGGGGTCGCCGATTTCCAGCATGCCCACCCGGTGCGCGGCCCAGATCCGTACCGGCTCTCCGCCGGACACGGCACCAACAGGGCCAGCAACAGCGGCAGCGTCACCGGCGTGTTCGGCCACCAGCTGCGCGACGACGTCGGCCATCACCTGGTGGGCGGTGGGATGCGCACTGTAACTGAGCCGCTCAACCGGCTTCCCGCCGTCGTGGTTCCGCACCACGCCGCTGAAGCTGACCACGGCACCCGCCGTGTCCGATTCCACCGCGGCAATCGCCTGCGCCACGGAAATGGGTTCCGCGCTCAGCACCGCATTCACAATCTCGAATCCGGAGCCCGTACCCGCCGGGGTGCCGGTTCCCATGCCTTTTTCAGTGCCCATGATCTCCCTCCAACTGGTCGCACAGGTGGCCGATGACCGGATCCAGCACGCTCAGGCCGTCCATGACGCCCTTGGGTGATCCGGGAAGATTGACGATGAACGTCCGCCCGGCTGCGCCTGCGTGTCCGCGGCTCAGCATGGCCATGGGCGTCTTGGCCAGACCGGCCTGCCTGATTCCTTCCATGATCCCCGGGATTTCGCGGTCCAGCAGGGGAACCGTCATTTCGGGGGTGAGGTCATCGGGGCTGAGCCCGGTTCCGCCGCTGGTGATGATCACGGCGGGCTGCTGCGTGAGCAGGGCGCGGAGCGCGGCTCCAACGGGTTCGCCGTCGGGCACCACCATTGCCGGGAACGTTTCGAACCCGTGCTCGGTCAGCCAGTCGATGATCACCGGGCCGGTTTCGTCGCGGTAGATGCCCGCCGCTGCCCGGTTGGAGGCAATCACGACGCCGGCCTTCCGGCCGGTGGCCTCGCCGTGGCGGTGTGGTTCGGGCTGCTGTCCAAAGCTGCTCATGCTGTCCAGTCCCCGCTCTTGCCGCCGCTTTTGGCCAGCACCCTAATGTCGGTCAGCACTGCATGCTTGTCGACTGCCTTGATCATGTCGTACACGCTGAGGGCCGCCACCGACGCTGCGGTGAGCGCCTCCATTTCGACGCCGGTCACGCCGCGGGTCTTGACGGTTGCCAGCACTGCGACGGCATCCTCGCCCAGTTCAAAGTCGACGGTGACCTTGGAAATGGGCAGCGGATGGCACAACGGGATGAGCTCGGGTGTTTTTTTCGCCGCCATGATCCCGGCCACACGGGCCACCGCCAGGGCGTCGCCCTTCGGCAGGTCGCCCGCGCCCAGGAGTGCCAGCACCTCGGCTGTGGTGCGCACCGTGGCGGTGGCTGTGGCCTCCCGGGTGGTCTCGGCCTTGCCGGAAACATCAACCATCTGCGCTGTTCCGTCCCGGCGCAGATGCGTCAGGCCGGAAGCGTTGTCTTCATTGTTCACAGCGTCCATACTTCCACTTCCGCGCCTGCGGCGAGCGCAGATGTCCCAACCGGGACATGGATCAGGGCGTTGGAACCGGCCAGGGCATGAACCAGGTGCGAGCCTGCGCCGCCCTCCAGCCGTACCGTGCCGTCCGGTTGGAGGGTGCCGCGCCGGAGCTGGTGTTTCCCCGCAGGTGACTCCACCGGGTCCGCCAGCCTGGCCCGGATGGCCGGGCGGGGTGCCGGTGAGCCCAGCAACGTGCTGAGGACCGGGCGGAGGAACATCTCGAAGGACACCAGGCAGCTAACGGGGTTACCGGGGAACCCCACGAAGGGCACGCCGTCGAACCGTCCGATGCCCTGCGGGCCGCCGGGCTGCATGGCCACATGCAGGAATTCCACGTCCTGTTCCGCGGTGGCCTGCCGGACCACTTCATAGGCGCCCTTGCTGACGCCTCCTGTGGTGACGATCAGGTCGACCCGCGGGGCGTGCTGCCGGAGCAGTGTTGTCAGTTGCTCCGGGTTGTCCGTTGAGATCGCGGTCCGCAGGACGTCCAGCCCGGCCTGGCGCATCGCGGCTTCCAGGAGGGTGCCGTTGGCGTCGTAGATCTTGCCGGGTTCCAGCGGCCTGCCGGGTTCCACCACTTCGTCCCCCGTCGTGGCCAGGAGCACCTTGAGGTTCCGGTTCACGGTGACCTGTGTGATGCCGAGCGCTGCCAGGAGTCCCAGCTGGCCCGGCCCCAGGAACGTTCCGCCGGCGAGCGCCAGCTCCCCTGTCCGGACATCGCTGCCCGCATCACGGACATAGGCGCCGGACTCCGTTGCTGGCAGCCGGACGGACGCAGGGGTTCCGGGACGGGGGAAGGAGTCGGGAACGGCCCTCTCGATGGGTACGACGGCGTCAGCCCCGGGGGGAATCATGGCTCCGGTCATGATCGGGGCGGCCGTGCCCGGTTCAAGCGGCGCCGCCACGGCACCGGCGGGGACGGGGTCCACCACCCTGAGTTCCCTGCCGCCGTCGGGAATGTCCGTGCTGCGGACGGCAAAGCCGTCCATTTGGGAGTTTGCGAACGGAGGCAGGTCCACGGGAGCAGTGATGTCCGCCGCCAGCCCGCGTCCCAGCGCCTCCAGAAGGGGCAGTTGCTCGGTACGGCCGGGGCCGCCGAGGCTGGCCAGCAGCTCCCGTACGGCTTCGCGGTGCGCCGCCACAGTGCGGGCCGGATGGCCGCCCTTGTCGCCGGACCTGCTGCTGTGGCTGCCGCCTGTGACGTGCCTGTTGTCGGTGCGGTGCATGCGTTCCTTACCTGGGTCCGGGCGACTGCGAATTGGGAAGTATTACGAGTTCGGCGCACTGGGCTTTGCGGCCCGCTGGGCCTGCGGCCTGCTAGGGCGTCACGTCAACTCTAATGGTGTGGAATCCCGTGGCGCCGTCCGGAGCGACCTGTGACCGCTCTTCGACCTGCGGCATCCCGTTCAGGTCCGTGGCCCTGACCTGGATCTCGTACTGCCCGGGCGTCAGGGGCAACGACAGCTGCCACTGGTACCAGGTGTCCCGCGATATGCCGGGAGCAAGCTCCACCGCCAGCCAGTCGCCGCGGTTGACGCGGAGTTCCACCTTGCTGATCCCTGTGTGCTGGGCCCAGGCGACGCCGCCGAACGCCACTGTTCCGGCACGCACCGCGCGGCCGGCACGCGGAACGTCAATGCGGGACGACGTTTTGATGGGCCCGCGCTCACTCCAGCCGCGGGGCGTCCAGTAGCCGACGTCGTCCGCGAACCGTGTCACTTTGAGCTCAGTGAGCCATTTGGTGGCGGAAACGTAACCGTACAGGCCGGGAACGACGAGCCGTACCGGGAAGCCGTGCTCCAGCGGCAGCGGCTCGCCGTTCATGCCCACGGCGATCAGGGCGTCCCGGTCGTCAGTGAGAGCCTCCAGCGGGGTGCCGGCGGTCCACCCGTCCTTGCTGCGGGACAGCACCATGTCGGCGCCGCCCGTCGGCCCGGCCAGGGCCAGCAGCTCCCGAACCGGCCAGCCAAGCCACAGCGCATTGCCGACGAGGTCCCCGCCCACCTCGTTGGAGACGCAGGCGATGGTCACGTGGCGTTCGGTCATGGGTTTTGCCAGCAGCGTGGCGAAATCCAGTTCGATTTCCCGTTCCACCATGCCCGTGACCCGGAGGACCCAGGTGTCCGGATCCACCGCAGGAACAGTGAGGGCAGTGTCGATCCGGTAGAAGTCGCGGTTGGGGGTCACCAGCGGATCCATGCCGTCCAGCCTCAGCTCAGCCCCGGCCGGAACCGGCGAAGCCGGGAAAGCAGCGGACGGCAAGGCAAGTTTGCTCCGGATTTCACTGACACCTGCAGCCGCTCCGCGCAGCCCTGCAGCTAGGGCTCCGCCAATAGTCGCGACGACGGCTCCCCCGCCCAGTGCTTGGAGGAACCGGCGCCGGTCGGGACCGGCACCTCGTCCGGCGTCTGGTGCGGGGGTCCCGCCCGCGATCGGCGCCGCGGCCGGTGCGGCGGCCGGTGCGGGACGCTCCCCCGCCGTTGCCGACGTCGTCCAGTCCCGGAGTCGCGATATCAGCCAGCGCAGCACCAGGATTCCTGTTGCGGCGGCAAGCAGTGGCAACGCCACGGCGTTGCCGGTCACCTGGGCGCGGCCAAGGACAGCCACCAGCCCCACCACACCAAAGATGCCGATGACTGCAGACCCGGCAAAGCGGCGCCGCCACTCCATGAGGCCTGCCAGCGCAGCCAGGACGGCAATGGCCAGTCCCATGCCGACGAGCAGCGCCAACTTGTCAGCGGTGCCGAACACTGCGACCGCCCAGTCCTTGACGGCTGGCGGTACAGCATCGATGACGGCACCCCCCACACCTGTCATGGGCGAAAGCGCCGGGCTGACGAGGGCAGCAACGAGTTCGCCGATCACCACCCCCGCGGCCACGGACACGACTCCTGCGGCGGCCGCCCACCGGCCGGGATGGCCGGCGGTGCCGGGTCGAGTGGCGGACGCACCAGCGGACGCCTTTCCCTGCAGATCAAAGCCCACGGGGCACCTCCGCTACCGGTGCGTCCTGGCTGGTCTGCGCACTCCTGCGCGGGGCGTCGGCCGGGCCAGCCGGATCCTGGGCCGGGAGGCGAAGGGAGAACCGGCAGCCGCCGTCGACATTCTCAACCGTCACGCTGCCCTCATGGGCCCGGACGATCCCCGCCACCATGCTGAGCCCGATCCCGGCGCCGCTGTATCCTGCCGTCTCCGGATCCCGGGCCGCTTCGGGATCCTGTCCGGGCTCCGGCCCGGCAAGGCCGGCACCGCCGGAGCGGCTGCGCGACGGGTTCTTCTGCCATCCGGTGTCGAAGAGGTGCCCGATGTCTTCCCGAGCGATTCCGCCGCAGCCGTCCGTCACGGAAACCACCGACTCCTTCCCGTCCCTGCCGACTTCCACGGTCACGCCGGAGCCGGGCTTGCTGTAGAGAATGGCGTTCAGCACCACGTTGCGGACCGCGCGGCCCAGCGAGGGGCCGTCCGCCAGGGCGAGGCACTCCCGGAGGCCGCCGCCGTCCAGCGTGATCTGCCGGCGGGCGGCGAGCGGCGCGAGGTCGGCGATGGCGTCGCTGGCGAGGTCGTAGAGGTCCAGCGGCTCGGCTTTGAGGCGCAGGGTGCCCGCCTGGATCTTGGAGAGTTCCAGGAGGTCGTTGACCATGATCGCCATCTGGTCCGTCTGGCCGATGATCTTGCGGTAGTAGCCGCGGACGTCCGCGGCCATGCCGTCCTCGAGGGCTTCGGCCATGGCCCGCATGCTGGCCAGCGGTGTGCGGAGGTCGTGGGAGATCCAGCTGACGAGTTCCCGGCGGGCACGCTCCACGGCGGCCTCCCGCTCCCGGGATTCGGCCAGCATGCGGCTGCTGCGTTCGAGTTCGTCCGCGAGTTCGGACAGTTCCGAGCTCATGAGCGGCGCCGGCAGCCCCGGGCTTTCGCCGCGCCCGATGCTCCGTGCCGCGGCGGCGAGCAGTTTTGCGTTGCGCGAGACCCGTGCTCCGAGGACCAGGGAGATGGCCAGAGCAACGGCGGAGGCGATGGCCAGGACGTACCACATGACCTCGAGGTCCCGGGCTGAAATGAACATGGCGTTGAACGCGCTGACCATGCCTGCGGTCAGCACGGCCACCGTGGAGAGCACCACCATGCAGATCTGCACGGCGATGGACGTCCTGCGGAGTGGCTTGAGCAGGAGCAGCGACACGGTTCCAATGACCACGGCCCACAGGAGCGCCCAGGCCACGATGGCGAGGAGCTCAGAGGTTTGCACCGGAGGCTCCGTCCGGGGTGTCGAGCCGGTAGCCCACGCCCCATACCGTCTTGAGGAGGGCAGGCCGGGTGGGATCCGCCTCGATCTTTTCGCGCAACCGGCGGACGTGGACGGTGACCGTGGACAGGTCCCCGAAGTCCCAGCCCCACACGGCCTTGATGAGTTCCTCCCGGCTGAACACCTGGTTGGGGCGGCGCAGCAGGAAAGCCAGCAGATCGAACTCACGGATGGTCAGGGCGAGCGGAGCCCCGTGGTGCGTCACGGTCCGGGCTGCCGGGTTGAGTTCGAAGCCGGCAACCTCCACCGCAGGTTCGGGGCTGAATTCCTGGACGCTGCGGCGCAGCACCGACCGGACCCGGAGCACCAGTTCACGCGGCGAAAAGGGCTTGGTGATGTAGTCGTCCGCACCGACCTCGAGCCCCAGGATCCTGTCGTCCTCGGTTCCCAGGGCTGTCAGCATGATGACGGGAACGCTCATCGTCTGGCGGAGCCTGCGGCACACCTCAACGCCGTCCAGGCCAGGCAGCATGCGGTCCAGCAGGACGAGGTCGGGGTTCCGCTCGGCGGCCAGGCGAAGGGCGGTGAAACCGTCCGCCGCCAGGTCCACCTGGAAGCCCGCCTGCACAAGGTAGTCACGGACCACGCCGGCGATGGTCTGTTCGTCTTCGACGAGGAGTATCCGCCGGTTTCCGACCGCGGCCTGGACCGGGGCGGGCTGGGACTTGTTCACACCTCCAGCATAGGTTCGGGGCCCGGGCCGGACACGCGTTTGCCGCCTGCTGTGGCGATCCGTAGGGATTCCGTAAGATCCGCCGATGTCACAGGTGTGATGGTTGGCACCAAGGTGGCGTAGCCTGAATTCATGAGTGTTCAGCTTGGCATGCCGCAACCCCGGGAGGGGGCCGGTTCCGATCCGGGAGTGCCCGCACTGCCGCTGCCGTCGCGTCCCGAGGGTATGCCGGCCGGCCTGGTGGACCGTTACGGCCGCCGTGCCACGGACATGAGGCTGTCCCTGACGGACAAGTGCAACCTGCGCTGCACCTACTGTATGCCGGCCGAGGGCCTTGAATGGCTGGCCAAGCAGGCCGTGATGTCCGCCGAGGAGATCGTCCGGATCGTTCGGATCGGCGTAGACATGCTGGGCGTGCGCGAATTGCGCCTGACCGGTGGCGAACCCCTGGTCCGGGCCGACCTGCTCGACATAATCTCCGCCCTGCGCCAGGCCCATCCGGAGCTGCCGATCTCCATGACCACGAACGCCGTGGGCCTGGACAAAAAAGCGGCCGGGCTCAAGGCAGCCGGGCTCTCCCGGATCAACGTCTCGCTGGACTCCCTGCACGAAGAGACTTTCACCAAGCTGACCCGCCGTCCGTTCCTGGACAAGGTGCTGGCCGGAGTGGACGCCGCCTGGGCCGCGGGTCTCGGTCCCGTGAAACTTAACGCCGTCCTGATGCGGGGAATCAACGACGCCGAGTCCCCGTCCCTGCTGGCGTGGGCGCTGGACCGCGGCTACGAGCTCCGCTTCATCGAGCAGATGCCGCTGGACGCCGACCATGGCTGGACCCGCCGGAACATGATCACCGCGGCGGAAATCCGCGCGCTGCTGTCCGTCGACTACGTGCTCAGCGCCGACCCGAGGGACCGCGACGGCGCCCCGGCCGAACGCTTCGAAGTACGACGCCGGGTCCCGGGTTCCGCCGAAGCCGCCGGCCCTGTGCTCGGAACCGTCGGAATCATCGCCTCCGTCACCGAACCGTTCTGCTCGGACTGCCGCCGCACGCGGATCACGGCGGAAGGCAAGATCATGAGCTGCCTGTTCTCACGCGAGGAAGTCGACCTCCTGGGGCTGCTGCGCGAGGGCGCCACCGACCAGCAGCTCGCCGAACGCTGGCAGGACGCCATGTGGATCAAGCCAAAGGCCCACGGCATGGACCACGTCGGTTTGGATGCTCCGGACTTCGTCCAGCCGGACCGCAGCATGAGCGCCATCGGAGGCTGAAAACTTGAACGTACGTTACTTCGCTGCCGCGCGCGCCGCAGCAGGGGTCGAAGAGGAACGCTTCGAGCTCCCCGCCGGCTCCACGGTGGAGGCACTGTTGAGCGCAGTGCTCGACGTCGACCGGCCGGTTCCGCCTGCCGGGACGCCTCCGCTTGCGCGGCTGCTTTCGCGAAGCAGTTTTCTGTTGAACGAAGTCGCTGTCCGTGACCGGTCGGTGGTTCTTGGCCCGGACGACGTGGTGGACGTGCTCCCGCCCTTTGCCGGCGGCTAGGCAGTTTGCCGCTCGGCCGGGATTCCGCCGGCGATCCCATCATGCCGACGGCGCGCCGGTCTCCGTCCCGAGCGCCAGGGCCAACAGTGCGTTCCTGCTCCGGACGCCGCACGCGGCAAAGACCGCTTTGAACTGGTCCTGCACCGTGTAGTGGCTGATGCCGAGGGCAGCCGCCATGGCGGCAGTGTCCAGTCCGCTGGCGGCCAGGCCGAGCAGGCTGCGCTGCCTCGGCGTCAGGCCAAAGCACCGGGCAAACACCTCCAGCCTCTCGGCCGCAGGGCATTCCTGGATGGTCACGGCGAGCGGCGCTTCACCGTCTTTCCCTACGTTCATCCGGAATGACCTCAGCACAGCCCACTGGCCAAACCCGATGGGCACCCGGGCCGAGGCCTCGTGGGAATCAATTCCGGCCTCGCGGGCCAGCAGTTGCGCGGCGACGTTGAAAACCTCGGCCGGGACTGTTCCGTAAGGGGAGGGTCCCGGCTGCAGCAGGCTGATCCAGTCGGCTGCGGAGGCGCTCCGGCCGGTTATTCCGAGTCCGGCATCCAGCGTTAGCACTGCCTGTCCGGGCAGGCCGCGCCGCGGACTGCCTTCCTCAATTTCCGGCTGCCGCGCGCCGCGCCGCAGCCGGGCGTCCTGCTTCATCTGTGCGGCCCGGCTCCGCCGCAAGCCGGCCGCAATGACGGGTGCCGCCGTCGCCAGGTACGTGGATTCAACGTCAGTGAAGAATCCCCCGTCACCGCAGCGCCACAGGTCAAGCCAGCCCCAGCAGCCGTATTTGTCGCCGAACACAGAAAAAAGCACGTCGGTCACCTCATAACGGCGGAGGATGCCGTCCCACAACGGGCTGAGGGCCGGGTTACCGCCGGTTGCCGCCTGCAGGGTGACGGCTGGGGAGCCGCCGTCCAGGAGCGATGTCCAGCGGCCAGCTTCCGTCAGGTACTTCAATTTGATCAGGGCGGGCAGTTCTTCGGGACAGGGAATGCGGGCCATGGGCGACATGCCGGTGCAGGTCGCGGGATCCGCCAGGGGCCACGCAAACCAACTGAACGGAACAACGCTGCCCAGCTCGGCGAGCACTGCCGCTCGCATTTCATGGTCCTCCATGGACGCGCCGCACAGGTGACCGATACGTTCCAGGCTCCGGCTCAGTGCCCAATGCGTGGTCATGGAACCCGACTTGTGATCATGGAAACAGTATGGCCCGGCACTCCGCCGAACAGGCGTTGGACTAGGTCCGCCCCAGAATTCTGGGATACACCGCGCTCGCAGGCCGGCCTACCGTGTGGCTATGGGGTCGACCCGCAGGCCTCGGATGGAAAGGAAATGACATGTACACGCTTCAGATCGAGCACGGCATCAAGGACTTCGGGATGTGGAAGGCTGCGTTCGACCGGGACCCGGTCAACCGGGCGGCCTCGGGCGTGGTCGCACAACGCATCAGCCGGCCGGTGGACGATCCGCACTATGTGGTGGTTGAACTTGATCTTGCAAGCCGGGAACAGGCCGAGGCGCTGCTGGCCAACCTTCAGCAGCGGGTGTGGAATTCCCCGACCGTGGCTCCAGCCTTGCAGGGGGCACCGCGGACGCGGATTGTGGAATCAGCAGGCTAGGGGTCATCCGGCGGGCGCCAACTGTCCGTTCGCGCTGTCCCCGGGGGCCGTCCGGGCCATTTGTGCCCGTTTTGATCGATTCAGGAGTTGGTGACGGGCGGGATCCCCCGGCGTATGATTCGATACTCGGAACGCCACAATCAGTCAGAAGGTGGGAGCCATGCAGCTTGACGAGGTCGTCGGCCGCTTTCATCAAACGATGAACAATTTTGCCAAAGGAGACCCGGAACCCGCCAAGGCCATTTTCTCCCATGGCGAGGATGGGTCCCTTGCGAATCCCTGGGGTCCTCCGGTTGTGGGCTGGGATCGGGTATCTAAGGCCCTCGATTCAGCCGCTGCCCGGTTCAAGGACGGACGTGTCACCGCTGTTGATGCCCTCACCAGGCACGTCACTTCCGATCTCGCCGTCTTCCTTGACATAGAACATTGGCAGGCAAAGCTTGGAGGAGGGGACGAAATATCGCAGTTTGATTTGCGTGTAACGAGCGTTTATCGCCCCGAGGGCGACACCTGGGCACTGGTGCATCGCCACGCAGACCCGGTCATCACACCGCGTCCCCCGGACGCTGTCCTGCCTAACTAGCGCACGGGATTCACGCCGTCCGTTTCCAGTCCTTCGGCTCAAGGCGGATCAGATCATGTGGGTCGTCGCCGTACGTCGAGCACAATTGTTCGATGACGTCGACGGCGACGGTGATCTTTATTGGGCCGGCGGCATCCGCGCTTTCAGCGCCTCATTGACGGGGGCGAAGGCGGCCCGATCCAGGACAAGTTCGATCTCGCTGATTTTGTCTGCGTTGACGGTGAGCAGCTCGATGCACCTCACGGCACCAGCAGGCGTATCGGTGATGAAGTCGTACACGACGCAGGCACGGTCCTGCGCGCTGAAGACCTCCCGGATCTCGTTGCGGACCAGCGCCGGGAGAAGGCGCTTGATTGCCGTGGTCCACCCGGCCTTGTCGAGGGTGGTGCCGGCGAAGGTGGCCAGGAGATCCTCACCGAGCAGGTTTTCGAGAGCTTCCATATTGTGGGAGCCAACGGCCTGGATGTAGGAGCGTGCGATCCCTTCGACGCTGGAGTCTGGCATGAGATATACCTTTCTTGAGTGGCGGAGGCCGCAACTGCCCGCTCGCGCTGTCAGGTGCGGCGGCAAACTGACGTCATGAAGGGGGCGAACGCCGTGGCGTCGGCCAGGCGGACCTCGGACCTGTGCGTCAGCACGCCGTCGTCCACCCGGAAGGTGTGCCGTGAGGTGGCCCGGCCATTTCGGCGTTCCACGGTGAGCACACCGCCGTGCCAGGTGCACCGCGTCGGGGCTTCCCGCGGCAGGCCCACACTGTCCACGTGGTACCAGACAGTGTCCGGGTGGTCGGGATCCAAGGTGAACATGCCGTGCCGTTCAAACCTTATCCCTCCGGTTTCCGTGTGCCGGTAGCTCTGCAGCACGGCATAGCCGCCGGCGGCCTTGGTGAACACCACTTCGGCTTCCGCTGTCCGGGCAGGCCCGCGCGGTGAAGCCTCAATATGGGTGTTGCCTGTCCAATGGCCGAGGAAAACCTCGAGCTCCTGCGCAGTGCCCGGGTGCGGATGGTCCATCGTTCCTCCAGTGTGGCCCCGGGTTCATCATCACGCGGCCACGTTGGGATGTCCAGCATTCGGATGTACAGCGCCCAGCCCGCCAGCGGCGTTTCAATGCCCGGAGCAGGAGGGGTCAGAGGCCGAAGGTTTCGTCTTCCTCGAACGGACCCACAACGGTCACCGTCCGCGGTGCTGCTGCCAGCTCCTGCGCCAACACCCGTACCTGTTCCACGGTGACGCCCTTGATCTGCCGGAGGGTCTCCTCGATGTCCTGGTATTCACCGGACACCAGTTCGGCACGGCCAAGCCGGGACATCCGCGAACCGGTGTCTTCGAGTGCCAGCACAATGCCGCCGCAGAGCTGGCCCACGGCCTTCTTGAGCTCGTCGTCGGAGATGCCGTCTTCTGCCAGCTTGTCCAGCTCGGCGCCGAGGAGCTCCAACACCTGGCGGACCTTCGACGGCGTGCAGCCTGCGTACATGCCGAAGTAGCCGGCATCAGCATAGGAGGAGGCAAAGGAGTAGGTGGAATACACCAGGCCGCGCTTTTCCCGGACTTCCTGGAACAGCCGCGAGGACATCCCGCCGCCGAGCACCGCGTTCAGCACACTCATGACGTAGCGGCGCTGGTCCGTGGCGACGATCGTCGGGCAGCCCATGATGATGTTTGCCTGCTCAACGGGCCGCTTGACCACATGGAGTCCGGCAGTGCCGGTGATGTCTGCCCGTTCGGTGGAGCGCCGTTCCACCGGCGCGGCCCCGGTCTCCAGTGCCCAGCCCGCCTGGTGGAGTGCATCCACCACAAGCCCGCAGACGACGTCGTGGTCCAGGCCGCCGGCGGCCGTGATGACGAGCTCGTCCGGACGGTAGTAGCGGCGGTAGTGGTCCCAAACCGAGTCGCGGGCCACCGCGCGGATGGCCTCCGGGGTTCCGCCAATCGGACGTCCCAGCGGATGCGTTCCCAGCACGGCGGCGACGAAATGCTCGTGGGCGACGTCCGTGGGGTCGTCGCTGTCCATGGCGATTTCCTCAAGGATGACGTCGCGTTCCTGCTCCATCTCCTGCGGGTCCAGGACCGCGCCGGTGATCATGTCCGCAATGACATCGATCGCCATCGGCAGATCGGTATCCAGGACCCGGGCAAAGTAGCAGGTGCTTTCCTTGGCTGTGGCCGCATTGGACTCGCCGCCAACCTCGTCGAAGGCGGACGCGATTTCCAGCGCCGTGCGCCGTTTGGTGCCCTTGAAAAGCAGGTGCTCAAGGAAGTGGGTGGAACCGTGCTGCCCGTGGGCTTCATCGCGCGAACCCACGCCAACCCAGAAGCCAATGGTCGCGGAACGCTGGCCGGGCATGGCCTCCGTCAGTACACGCACGCCGCCGGGGAGCACCGACCGGCGGACAACGGACCCGCCGTCGGCTCCGTGGATCAGGGTGTCACCGGGCTGGTTCTGCACTAGCGGCAGGGGTACGACAGTCATTAAGGCCTTTCAAGAAACGGGTGCCAAATCTGCCTGCAATCGTACCAGCGGACCATTCCCCCTATGCTCCAGGAATGGCGGTTCAATCGCTCGGCTTAACGACGGCGGCGGGCATATCTTAACGACGGCGGGGCCGGTGGATGATCCACCGGCCCCGCCGTCGTGTTTGTCCTACGAAGTGCGCTGCAGACTACTCTGCGGCCGCCTCGACGACTTCGGCGCTTTCAGCGCCTTCTTCCTCGGCGATGACCGGGGACAGGGACAGCTTTCCGCGGTCGTCGATCTTGGTGATCTCAACCTGGATCTTCTGGCCCACGGAGACGACGTCCTCGACGTTGTCAACGCGCTTGCCGCCGGCGATCTTGCGCAGCTCGGAGATGTGCAGCAGACCGTCCTTGCCCGGGGTGAGGGAAATGAAGGCACCGAAGGTGGTGGTCTTGACGACCGTACCCAGGTAGCGCTCTCCGATTTCCGGAACCTGCGGGTTGGCGATGGCGTTGATCGCGGAGCGTGCGGCGTCGGCGGACGGGCCGTTGGTGGCGCCGATGTAAACGGTGCCGTCGTCCTCGATCGAGATGTCCGCGCCGGTGTCTTCCTGGATCTGGTTGATCATCTTGCCCTTGGGCCCAATGACCTCGCCGATCTTGTCCACGGGGATCTTGACCGCGATGACGCGCGGCGCGAACTCGGAGAGCTCGTCCGGGGTGTCGATCGCGGAGTTCAGGACCTCGAGGATGTGCAGGCGGGCTTCGCGTGCCTGCTTCAGTGCAGCAGCCAGGACGGAGGCCGGGATGCCGTCGAGCTTCGTGTCCAGCTGGATGGCCGTGACGAACTCGGAGGTACCGGCAACCTTGAAGTCCATGTCACCGAAAGCATCTTCGGCGCCGAGGATGTCAGTCAGGGCCGCGTAGCGGGTCTGGCCGTCGACCTGGTCGGAAACCAGGCCCATGGCGATGCCGGCAACGGCAGCCTTCAGCGGCACACCTGCGTTGAGCAGGGACAGCGTGGAGGCGCAGACGGAACCCATCGACGTCGAACCGTTGGAGCTGAGAGCCTCAGACACCTGACGGATGGCGTACGGGAATTCCTCGCGGGAGGGCAACACCGGCACGATGGCGCGCTCTGCGAGTGCACCGTGGCCGATTTCGCGGCGCTTGGGCGAACCCACGCGGCCGGTCTCACCGGTGGAGTACGGCGGGAAGTTGTAGTTGTGCATGTAGCGCTTGCGCGTTACCGGCGACAGCGAATCGATCTGCTGTTCCATCTTCAGCATGTTCAGCGTGGTGACACCCATGATCTGGGTCTCGCCGCGTTCGAAGATAGCCGAACCGTGGACGCGGGGCAGAACCTCAACCTCGGCGGTGAGCTGGCGGATGTCCGTCAGGCCACGGCCGTCGATGCGGATCTGGTCCTTGAGGATGCGCTGGCGCACAACCTGCTTGGTGACCGAGCGGAAGGCTGCGGACAGCTCCTTTTCGCGGCCCTCGAACTGGCCGGCGAGCGAAGAGGTGACTTCGTCCTTGAGCTCGTCGGAAGCGACGTCGCGCTCCTGCTTGTCAGCGATCTGGAAGACAGCAGCAAGCTTCTCAGCGGCAGCGGCTTCAACAGCGGCGTAGACGTCGTCCTCGTAGTCGAGGAAGACCGGGAATTCGACGGTCGGCTTGGCGGCGCGGGCAGCCAGGTCGGCCTGGGCGTCGCAGAGGGCCTTGATGAACGGCTTGGCAGCCTCGAGGCCTTCGGAAACAACCTCTTCGGTGGGAGCGGTTGCGCCCTGTTCTTTGATGAGGTTCCAGGAGTTGTCCGTGGCTTCGGCTTCAACCATCATGATGGCGATGTCGTCCCCGTCGGCTCCCGACACAGTCCTACCGGCAACGACCATGTTGAACACGGAGTTCTCGAGCTGGGAGTGCTTCGGGAAAGCAACCCACTGCGAGCCGTTTTCGTCGGCAACGAGGGCAACGCGGACGCCGCCGATCGGGCCGGAGAAAGGCAGGCCTGAGAGCTGGGTGGACATCGAGGAGGCGTTGATGGCCACGACGTCGTAGAGCTCGTCCGGGTTGATCGCCAGGACGGTGACGACGATCTGGACCTCGTTGCGCAGGCCCTTGATGAAGGCCGGACGCAGCGGGCGGTCCATGAGGCGGCAAGCCAGGATGGCTTCGGTGGACGGGCGGCCCTCACGGCGGAAGAACGAGCCCGGGATGCGGCCGGCGGCGTACATGCGCTCTTCGACGTCAACGGTGAGCGGGAAGAAGTCGAAGCCTTCACGCGGGTGCTTGCCGGCGGTGGTTGCGGACAGCAGCGCGGTGTCTTCGTCGATGTACACCATGGCTGCGCCGGCTGCCTGCTTGGCAAGACGGCCGGTTTCGAAGCGGATTACACGCTTACCGAAGCGGCCATTATCAATGACGGCTTCTGAGAACTGGATTTCGGGACCCTCCAAGAGAGTCACCTCCGTTTCTTGGTTAACGGAAGTCCAGCCGCATCAACCCAGTCCAGCATCTGTCTACTGGCCTGCACTGCACCCGGTCATCGATCGAGACCCACGGGCCGGGCTTCATTCTTCGAAGCCGTTCCCGGGAATCACTACCGAGGACCGCGAATGCGTGATGCGGTTGATCCTCCTGTTTAGTTTTCTACTGAAGAAGGCGGCCCGTCCCGGAAGGAAAGGGCCGCCCCGTAATTCAGACTAGCGGCGCAGGCCGAGACGCTCGATGAGCGCACGGTAGCGGGCAATGTCAGTGTTCTTGAGGTAGGTGAGCATACGCTTGCGACGACCAACCATGGCCAGCAGACCGCGCTGGGTGTGGAAGTCGTGCTTGTGCACCTTCATGTGCTCAGTGAGATCCTTGATCCGCTGAGTCAGGACTGCAACCTGGACCTCCGGCGAACCGGTGTCGCCCTCGGACGTTGCGAAATCCTTGATGATGGACTGCTTTACAGCGGCTTCAAGTGCCACAATAACTCCTAGAGATGTGCCGTGAGGCCCGAATCAGTAACTCACTGCCGGGTGTGTTTGCACCGGAGATCCCGGCCTAACCGGGAATTCCTGCACATAACAAGAGCCAGCCGCCACGGACTGCAGCCGGATCCAACGTTTAGTTTACCGGCCCAGCCGCAATCTTGTCGAAACACCGCGTTGACTGATCGAAGATGCCGGCCGGCCCTACGGGCGCGCGGACTACGGGCGCGCCAGCAGATCGCGGATCGCAGCGACACCGCGGTAGACCTCCGCGAAGGACGTACTGAGTGGTGAGAGCCCGATCCGGATCCCGTGCGGTGCCCGGAAATCGGGGATGACATCCTGCTCCCAGAGCGCGGCCGTCATCTCCCGGAAGTCCGGGTGGTCCACGGTGATGTGGCTCCCCCGCTGATCGGGGTCCCGCGGTGTTGCCAGGAGGACACCGGCCGGAGCCAGCCACGCATCATGGAGTTCAAGCGCGAAGGCCGTCAGCTTCCGGGACTTTTCGCGGAGTGCCTTCATCCCGGCTTCTTCGATCAGGTCCAGCGTGCCCTGCATAGCGATCATGCCGAAGATTGCCGGTGTTCCGCTGAGGAAGCTGCGGATCCCCGGGGCCGGTTCGTAGCCGGCCGCCATTTCGAAGGCGTCCTTCCGGCCCATCCAGCCCCAGATCGGCTGGTTCAGCGCCGGCAGGTGCCGCGCGTTGACGTAGGCGAAGGCAGGCGAACCCGGTCCCCCGTTGAGGTATTTGTACGTGCAGCCCGCGGCGAAGTCGACGCCGGCGTCATCAAGCTCCAGTTCGACTGACCCGGCGGAATGGCACAGGTCCCACACCACCAGCGCACCGGCGTCGTGCACTGCCGACGTGATCGCCGGGAGATCGGCGAGGAACCCCGAGCGGTAAGCCACCTGGCTGAGGACCACGACGGCGGTGGCCGGCCCAACGGCCGCCGTCACCTGATCCACCGTCACCCCGGCGGCCGGGTCGGCGTCGATCCAGCGCAGGGTCAGCCCTTCCTCCTGGGCGATGCCTTCCAGGAGGTAGCGGTCCGTGGGGAAGTTGTCCGTGTCCAGCACGATTTCGGTTCTGGCGGGGTTATTGACCGCTGCGAGGGCGGCGCGGATCAGCTTGTACAGGACAACGGTGGTGGAGTCGGCGATGATGGTCTGTCCGGGAGCCGTGCCGAGCACTGCCCGGCCCAGCTGGTCGCCGATGGCTTCGGGCAACTGGAGCCAGTCCTCGTCCCAGCCGCGGATCAGCCGGCCACCCCAGCTGTCCTGAATGAAAGCGCTGATGTCACTGACGGTCCGCTTGAGCGGACGGCCCAGCGAATTGCCGTCCAGGTAGGACAGATCCGTATCCGTTCCGACGAAGTGGTCGCGGTAGCCGGCCAGCGGGTCCGCGGCGTCGAGTTCGACGGCGCGCTGCAGCAGGACATCCTGGGTCTCGTGAACTGTGCTCATTGGCCGATCTCCGTCCGGACGGCAAAAAGCTCGGGGAAGAAGGTCAGCTCCAGGGCCTTCTGCAGGAACGCGGCCCCGCTGGAACCGCCGGTGCCGCCCTTCATGCCGATGGTCCGTTGCACCGTGCGCAGATGCCGGAACCGCCACAGCTGGAAGTTGTCCTCCAGGTCCACAAGTTCCTCGCAGGCCTCGTAGGCACCCCAGTTGTCCGCCGCGTTTTCGTAGATGTGCTTGAACACGGGCACCAGTTCGGGACAGAACTCGTGCGCCTTCGTGACGTCGCGCTCCAGCAGGGAGACCGGAACCTCGAAGCCCTGGCGGTGCAGGTATGCCAGGAATTCGTCGTAGATGCTCGGCGCCTCGAGGACGCGGCGGAGCTGCTCGTGGGCCTCGGGATCGGATTCGAACACCGGAAGCATTTTGCGGTTCTTGTTGCCGAGAACAAACTCGACTGCCCGGTACTGGCTGGACTGGAACCCTGACGAATTGCCCAGGAAGCCGCGGAACTGTGAGTACTCGGTGGGGGTAAGCGTCGCCAGGACGGACCATTGCTCGGTCAGGGTCTTCTGGATGTGCTTGACGCGTGCAATCGCCTTCAAGGCGGAGCCGAGGTCGTCGCTGCGGAGCCATGCTGCCGCGCTGCGCAGCTCGTGAAGGACCAGCTTCAGCCAGAGCTCAGTGGTCTGGTGCTGGATGATGAACAGCAGTTCGTCGTGGTGTTCGGGATCGCTGACCGGCTGCTGCGCGCTCAGGAGCGTGGGCAGCTGCAGGTAGGACGCGTAACTCATCCGCGAACTGAAATCCCGGACTATGTCCTTTTCCAGTTTCCTTGTGTTCTTCTCAACGGACACAGCGGTGCCTTCCTTGCCAGTGACTGTGGTCAGCGCCGGAACAGGATGTCGTGGGCCTGGACGACGTCCAGGCGCATCTGTTCGACGAGCGCTTCCGGCCCACGGTACGCCACCATGCCCCGCAGCCGCGCCACAAACTCCACCACTACTGTCTGGCCGTACAGATCGAAGTCTTCAACCGGCTCTTCCGGGCGGTCGATCACGTGTGCTTCAACCTGCCGGCTGACCCCGTCGAACGTCGGGTTCGAACCGACGGAGATGGCTGCGGGCCACCTGGTGCCGATCTGGTCCACCAGCCAGCCGGCGTAGATGCCGTCCGCCGGAATGTAACCGCTGGCTTCAGAGGCCAGGTTGGCGGTGGGGAATCCGAGGGCACGTCCACGGGCTGCACCGTGCACCACCTCGCCGCGCATCCGGTGCGGGCGGCCAAGCACGGCAGCCGCGGTGGTGACGTCGCCGTCCCGCAAGGCTTCACGAACCCAGGTGGACGAACAGCGGCGGTCCTTGCCGCCGTCGTCGTGAATGGGAAATCCTTCGGAGCCGAACTCACTGATGACCTGGACGGTGAAGCCGAACTTCTCCCCCAGCTCCTGCATGGTGGACAAGTCACCTGAGTTTCCGCGGCCAAAGCGGGCATCGTGGCCGATCACCACATGGCTGGCCTTGAGGCTGTCCACGAGGACGCCTGCCACGAACTCTTCGGGGGTGAGGCTGGCGAGTTCCAGCGAGTACTTCATGACCAGGACGGCATCCAGTCCCAGTTCGCCGAGGGCAACAAGCTTGTCCTCCAGGCCCATGATGAGCTCAGGAGCGGACTCGGGCCGGTGGACCTGCGCAGGATGGGGATCAAAAGTGACCGCTACTGACCGCGCCCCGTTGAGCCGGGCCGTACGGATGAGCTGTGAAAGCACCTGCTGGTGCCCCCGATGCACGCCGTCGAAATTGCCGAACGTGACAACGGTAGGACCGAAGTCCGCGGGGACCTCGGACGGATCGTTCCAGATGTGGACCATCAACCTCGCCTTTTACTGCCTGCCATTGACTCGTCCGGAGTGCCACGCCGGGCTCCGGAACTCTCTAAGATTACCCGCAATTGCCCGGAGCAACCGACGCCCCGGCCGGTGCCCAGCATGGCCTTCCGCGGGTCTGCGTCCCGGACTAGGATGCAAGGGCAGCACCCGGCGACGCAGCTGCGCGCCGCATCCAACGATGCCCGCGGCCGCCCGCAGGGCTGAAGGAGAACGCCATGACTGAGCTCCGCGAGATTCTGGAACAGATACCGGTGGACCAGATTGCCGGGCTGTTGGGCACGGACAGGGAGTCTGCCCAGACCGCCATCGAAGCCGCAGTACCCACCCTCCTCGCCGGCATGCAGAGCAATGCACAGGCGCCGGATGGTGCCGCGTCCCTGGAATCCGCCCTGGCCCAACATCGTGACGGGCTCGTGGATGGCGGCGTGGACGCCTCGCAGGTGGACACCGCCGACGGAGAGAAGATTGTGAACCACGTGTTTGGCGGGCAGCAGGACCAGGTGGCAAGCCAGCTCGCAGGAACCTCCAACCTCGGCGGCGTTGGCGGCGACCTCGTCCGGAAGCTGCTGCCCATTCTCGCGCCCATTGTTATGTCCTACCTCGCCAAGAAGATCCTCGGCGGACAGAACGCGGGAGGCGGGGCCGGCGACGTGGCTGGCCGCGACGGTTCCGGCGACAGCGCGGGCCAGCCTGGCGGGATCGACCTCGGCAGTATCCTGGGCGGCATTCTTGGCGGCGGCCCGCAGGGCGGCACCGGCGCCCAGGGCGGAGGCTTCGGGGATATTCTTGGCGGCATTTTGGGCGGGGGCTCGCAGGGCGGGCAGCAGTCCCGGGGTGCAGTAGTCCCGGAACGGGTGAGCAATTCGGCGCCGCAACCCCCGACCGGACCATTGGGTCAGCCGATACCGCAGGGCGGTGCGCCCGTTCCGGGCGAGTTGATCGACGTCGACCTCCCCGACGACGCGACGGCCGGGCACGAAGAGGACAAAAAGAACGACGACGGCGGCCTCGGCGGACTGTTGGGCGGGCTCTTCGGGAAGAAATAGCCGCCCTAGACTCAGCTCAAAGCTCAGCTCAGGGGTGGCCCGAGTCGTCAGGTGCACGCACCGTAGCCGCAGCGGCCACTTGGGCCAGCCATTCGTCGAGCTCCCGGGGCCTGCGGAACGCCATCACCGGCGGCATGTCCGGATCGGTCTGCCACTCCCTGAAAACCCGCTTCTTCCTGGCGAATGAATTGAAGTGCCAGTAGAAGATCGAATCCCTTGCAAAGAGCCTCCCGAGCGTTTCGAAATTTCCATTGCACACGGGCTGCCTGGTGATGACGCGCCGGAGGGAACGGCGCAACAGGCGGGAGAGTGACAGCCAACGGGGATAGTCCAACGCGACAACGAGCTCCGCGCGGGGAACAACGATGTCGCGCCACACGCCGTAGGCGCTGTCGAGGACCCAGCGGTCGCGTGCAGCCACGGCCGCAGCGATTTCCCGTTGCCGTTCGACGGTGCGTTGCTGCCAGCCGGGAAGCCAGCCAATATCGTCGTCGGCCGAAAACTCCGGGAGTCCCGAAGCTGCCGCATATGCATGGGCTGCCGAAGACTTGCCGCTGCCCGTCACACCGTAGAAAAGCACACGGGACGGGTTTTTGGGGATGGGTTTCGCGGGCTGGCTCATAGGGATTTCCCCGTACAGACGGCCGTTTGCTGCGGAACGTGGCCGACGCCGGACCGTAACCGGGTACCGCAGTGACCTACTGCGCCGTGGTGTTCGGCTGCTGCCTTTTTCACGTTGTGCTCCCCTGTTTGGCTGGCACTTTTGCGGAACCGCTGAACACTGCGCATCGGCGATTTGTCACGATAGCACCCATGGACTTCTTCGTTTTCCGAGATCATTTCGTAGGTCCCCGGCGGAGCCCTGCCATGCAACACTGGTCCGATGCCTGAGTTCACCGTTCATGTCGGCAGCCGGAATTTCGACGCAGAAGTCGTCGCCCTGTACGAATCAGTGGGGTGGACCAACTACACCGAAGACCGCCAGGTGCTGGTTCAGGCGATCCGGCGTTCAGCGTTTGTGGTGACCTGCCGGTCCGACGCCGGAGAACTTGTCGGCCTGGCTCGCGCAATTTCCGACGATGCCACCATCTGCAGGACATCCTGGTTGCCCCTTCGTTTCAGGGTTGCGGCGCCGGTCGGGCGATGCTTGAAGCCATCCAGTCCCGATACGGGCATGTCCGGCAGCATCATCATTCGAGCCTGAAGTAGCTGTTCCGTTGTGGCCGTTGGCGTGGGTCTATGTGGGGTGGCGGGATGAAGCACGGGATGCCGGTTTTGACCTGGATGGTCCATTGTTCCTTGTGGATGAGGTGGTGGTGATGGGAGCACAGCAGCGTGCCGTTGTCAGCGCCGGTCGATCCGCCGTGTGACCAGTAGGTGATGTGGTGCGCTTCGCACCAGAGGGCCGGGATCGTGCAGCCGGGGAACGCGCAACCCTGGTCGCGGGCGGTGATGGCTTTGCGGATGTGCGGCGGGAAAATCCGGGTGGTGCGGCCGATATCCAGGACGCGTCCCTCGCTGCCGAGCAGGACAGGGATGATGTCGGCATCGCAGGCGACCCTCCGGACCGTGGAAGCGTTGACCGGGCCGGTGAACGCGAACGACCCCGTACCCGGGATGCCGGTGGTTCCGGTGGTCTGTTCGAGGCGGTCCAGCAGGTCCCGGTAGTCGATGGTGACCATGACCTGGGGCTTCAGCCCGCCCGCCGCCGGCAGACCTCCGGTGGTCAGGGACGCTTTGCAGGCGCCGACCAGGCCGTCGAGGAGCCGCTGCGGGCGGGTCCGCAGGTCCAGGGCATCATCGGGCGCAGCGCCCGCGCCGTCCAACTCGCGGGTGCGGGGGTTGGTGGCAGTGTTCATCACGGTCAGGAGGGGTTCGCATTGATCCGGGGTCGCGAAGATTTCGATGTGCTGCAGGCCGCGGCGGGCCTGCCGGAGGAACACACCCTGGCGGCGGCGGAGTTCTTCCTCCGACGGTTCGGACCCGTCCTGGTCGATCCCCTCGATCCAGCGCCGGGCGACCCGGGACAGCAGATCGGCATCACTCTCCACAGCCTGCCGGGTCAGCTGGTGTTCCATCCGGGCCACGGTCTCCTCCGGGGCGTGGTGCCCGACCTTCTCCAGGGCCAAGGTGATGATGGTCGCGGACCGGGACGCCACAGTCCCTGCCGCGACGGCGGCGGCAAGTTCGGGCCGCTCCGCCGGCTCGATATGCCCGGTGATCCCGGTCCGCGGAAGCACCGTCTCGGCGAGGCTGAGGCGGCGGCGGGACTCGGCAATGCTG
>NZ_JBFBEY010000020.1:0-103421 GCF_040683875.1 Arthrobacter sp. NPDC093128 | reverse complement strand
GCAAAAAGGGCTGGGAAATCCCCGCAGAACTCGCACACATCGAAAGCTCAGGCACCACCCGCCAGGAAGCCAGCTCCCTGATCGCAGCGCACTCCTAGGACCTTTCGTCACAAACGTGCCCGAGGGCCGGAACCGGAGCACTCCGGCGTCCGGCCCTCAGGCATAAATCACGTAGAATTAAGGCACTATGGCGAATTCCCCTGATTCCAGCAATCCGACTCCGGCAGCCTCCGACGCTCCGAAGCGTGGCCTCTTCTCTCGCAAGCCGAAGGAAGCCAAGGTCAAAAAGCCCAGCAGGCTGAAGCAGATCATCGAAGTCTTCCAGATGACCCGCCGCCATGATCCCATGGTGGTCTGGCTCATGCTGCTGTCCTTCCTGGGCGTCGTGGCTGTCAGCTTCCTGGTGGGCTACCTGCTCGAAAACTGGATCACGGGCCTGATCATCGGCATCCCGCTTGGTCTTCTTGCCGCCACCCTGATCCTCTCCCGGCGGGCTGAGCGGGCCGCCTTTGCCCAGATCGAGAACCAGCCCGGTGCATCCGGCGCAGCCCTCGGCACGCTGAAGCGCGGCTGGATCACCGAAGACCAGCCCGTCGCCGTCAATCCCCGCACCCAGGACGCCGTCTTCCGCGCCATCGGCCGACCCGGCGTCGTCCTGGTCAGCGAAGGCCCCACGCACCGTGTCAGGCCGCTGGTCGATGCGGAACGCAAGCGCCTGGCGCGCATCCTGCCGAACGTCACCGTGCACGTCATCGAGACTGGCCGCGGCGAAGGCCAGGTTCCCCTCAGCCAGGTCGCCAAGAAGATGAACAAGCTGGACAAGGAACTCACCAAGCTCGAAGTGAGCGCAGTGTCCAAGCGCATCTCCTCGCTGGGAAACCGCCTCCCCATCCCCAAGGGAATCGACCCCTACAAAGCCCGGCCGGACCGCAAAGCAGCCCGCGGCCGCTAACAGCACCGTCAACGCCCCGGCGTCCGGCCTTCCCGCCGGCAACCGGGGCGTTTGCTTTGGGACAACCACCACCAGCCGACCACTGTCACGAGCGAAAACGGAGAACCCGTGAAACTGCCCTCGAAACCAGCCGTCATCCGCCTCTTTCGGATACTCGCCATAGCCGAAGCCTTCAGCTGGGCAGCCCTCCTGACCGGAATGTACTTCAAGTGGGTAGCCCGGACCTCGGAACTGGGCGTGGAGATTGCCGGACCGGTTCACGGGGCCCTGTTCATCGCCTACGGAGTGGCGGCATTGGCTCTTTGGCGGCTGCAGCGGTGGCCGTTCCTGGTGGCATTCTTCGCCGGGCTCTCCGCAGTGTTCCCGTTCGCCACCGTCCTGTTCGAACGCTGGGCGGGCAAGCGCGGGTACCTGACCCCGGCCGGCATCGGACGATCCGCAGCCCAAGAGCGCGAGACCGCCAACGTCTGACCCGCTGCGGTCTACGCGGCCCGGCTACAGCCGGTCGGGGCTGGATCCGGCCGTGACTACAGCCGGATGAGGATGGTGTTCATCGCCTTGTCGTGCAGGCCCCGGTGATCCGGGTCAAAGACGGCCGCCGGGATGACCAGGCACAGGAGGACGGTGCGGACGAGCGCGGCCAGCGGTCCTGCCGGAGCGCCGCCCAGGCGGACAACATGGATTCCAGCGAGGCGGTGGCCGATGCTGTAGCCCAGGGTTCCGATGAGCAGGATCTGTTCGGCCGCAAACACGGCCAGCGTTGCCCACGGGTCGCCGCCGAAGGCGAAATTGCTGATCAGGAGCGCCAGGCCCCAGTCGATGCAGATGGCAAGGATCCGGCGCCCCGCCCGGGCCATGGAGCCCGGTCCCGCCTCGGGCAGGCCGAGTCGCTCCCCGGGATATTTGGAAATGCCGGACGTGTCCGGCCCACTGAGCCACGAGCCTATGTCTTTGCGATCAACCACGTATCAAGACTATCTTCTGCAGGAAGACCACCGGTAAGGCCGCTGTGAAATTCCGGGTGAAGTTCACAGTATGGATGCGGATAGACCACAGTGTGGACACCGTATAGCGTTTAGATATCAGGCGGTTATGTAACCTGCCGGAAACAAAGCGGACACGGACGGGAAACCCCGTGTCCCTAGGGTGGTAACAGTTGCTAGCGAGCTGGGAGCGGGGACATTTTTGTGTTTTCGCGCCGTCGGATTGCGCTGGACCATATGGCTTTCAAGCCAGTTATTACATATGCGTAAGGAGCATAGATGTTCAAGACTGCGGACGAAGTCCTCAAGTTCATCAAGGACGAAGATATTAAATTCGTCGATATCCGCTTCACCGATCTCCCTGGCGTGCAGCAGCACTTCAATGTGCCGGCAAAGAGCGTTGATGCAGACTTCTTCATCAATGGCCAGCTCTTCGACGGTTCCTCCATCCGCGGTTTCCAAGGCATCGCTGAGTCCGACATGCAGCTCATCCCGGATGTCACCACGGCGTTCCTGGACACGTTCCGCATGGAGAAGACCCTCGCGCTGAACTTCTCCATCGTGAACCCCCGCACGGGCGACCCGTACCACCGCGACCCTCGCGGCGTGGCCGAGAAGGCTGAAGCCTACCTCGCGTCCACCGGCATTGCGGACACCGCATTCTTCGCACCCGAGGCCGAGTTCTTCGTGTTCGACAACGTCCAGTACCAGTCCTCCCCGCAGGGCAGCTTCTACAAGATCGACTCGGAAGAAGCGCACTGGAACACCGGCCGCGAAGAAGAAGGCGGAAACCTCGGCTACAAGACCCCCGTCAAGGGCGGCTACTTCCCGGTTTCCCCCACGGACAAGCAGGCCGACCTGCGCGACGCCATGTGTGTTGCCCTGGACGAGGCCGGCCTTGAGGTTGAGCGCAGCCACCACGAGGTTGGTTCCGCCGGCCAGGCTGAAATCAACTACAAGTTCACCACGCTGACCCACGCTGCTGATGACCTGCAGAAGTTCAAGTACGTCATCAAGAACACCGCTGACGCCTGGGGCAAGTCGGTCACCTTCATGCCGAAGCCCGTCTTCGGCGACAACGGCTCGGGCATGCACTGCCACCAGTCGCTGTGGAACGGCGGCGAGCCGCTGTTCTACGACGAGAAGGGTTACGCCGGCCTGTCCGACATGGCCCGCTGGTACATCGGCGGACTGCTGAAGCACTCCTCCGCCGTGCTCGCGTTCACCAACCCGACGGTTAACTCCTACCGCCGCCTGGTCAAGGGCTTCGAAGCTCCGGTCAACATGGTTTACTCGCAGGGCAACCGCTCCGCCGGTATCCGGATCCCCATCACGGGTTCCAACCCGAAGGCCAAGCGCATCGAGTTCCGCGCTCCGGACCCCTCCTCGAACCCGTACCTGGCATTCGCTGCCCAGCTGATGGCCGGCATTGACGGCATCCGCAACCGCATCGAACCGCCGGCTCCCATCGACAAGGACCTCTACGAGCTCCCCGCCGAGGAAGCCAAGGACATCCCCAAGGCTCCGGGCACCCTCGAAGAGGCCCTGGACGCACTGGCCGAGGACAACGAGTTCCTGCAGGCCGGCGGCGTGTTCACCCAGGACCTGATCGACACCTGGATCGAGTACAAGTACGAGAACGAGATCAAGCCGCTCTCGCTGCGCCCGAACCCCTACGAGTTCGAGCTCTACTACGGCGTCTAGTCAGACTGCCGGCCTAAACCGCGTTTAGTCCGCAGAAAGTCCGCATCTGCTGCCTCAGCAGCAGATGCGGGCTTTTTTGTGTCACACGGTACAGGCCGCACCGGTCCTGGCAGTGCCGGAGGCGGTCACAGGCGTGCACCTGCGACCGCCCTTCGCCAGTCCCCTTCCGGCCATGGCGGGCGGGGTCAGGCCACGCAGCCGCCATTGCCTGCCACGTAACTGTCGAGACGGAAGATGAAAGCGGCCATCTGCTCACGGGTGACGGCGTCGGCCGGCCGGTAGGTGCCGTCGGCATAGCCGGTTGATATTCTGGCGGACTTCATCCAGGAAATCTCCCGGTAGAAGCCGCTCCCCGGCGTCATGTCAACGAAGGGGGAAACGGCTGGCGCAGCGACGTCCGCGTCTGAAATACGGCACAGCTTCCCCGCGTAGCGGTTGATGAAGGCTGACATCGCCTCGCGGGTGATCGATTCATATGGCCGGTAGGTCCTGTCCGCCCAGCCCGTGGAGAGTTCGGTGAACTTCATCCAGGCAATCTGACTGTAGAAGTCGTGGGAGGTCGGAACGTCATCAAACGGTGACACGGCCGGCGGCGTGAAGTCCGGGCTACCCGCAAGCCGGTACATAAACGCAGCCATTGCCTCCCGGGACATCGTGGTGAACGGCCTGAAGGTACCGTCGGCCCAGCCGGTGGACAACTTTTGGTCGTACATCCAGTCGATCTGGGTCTGGAATGCGGACTGATACGCGTCAACGAACGGCGAGGCGTTGATGGTGACGCCCGCGGACGTGCTCGTCACGTAGTCGACCGTCACCCTCGTGCCTGTATAGGTAGTGAAGGTCTGGCCCGCCTGCCAGGTCTGGTTGGTCGCGTAGTAGCCCGAGAAAGGGAGGGTGGATGGCATGAGAATCAGTGAACTGGCGGCGGTGGCTCCTCCTGACTGGACAATTTTGACGCCCCGGTTGCCGCTGACGGCCGTCGATGTGTCGTAGCCGACAGGCAAGCGCAGTTCCAGGTAGTAGACCTCCTTACTCTTCGGATCGGTGAACTTCACTGCGCGGTTGGCGTCGCTTCCGGCCCAGGCCTTCAGCGTGTATTTCGTGATTCCCGAAACCAGGCCGGCGTTGAGGATCTCATCACCCCTGCCGAATCCCCCGCGGTCCCAGAAGCTGGAGCTGATGGCCGGGATGCTGTACTGCGCCGCGCCCATCAGATCGGTCGTATCGCCATACTCGCGGATACTGCAGGACGTGTCGGCAAATCCCCCTGTGAGACTGGGGCCGACGTCGGCGATGCCGCTGCCGCATTGCAGGCTGTCGGCGTGCATAAGGCCGAGAACGTGTCCGAATTCGTGGGCCACCACGTTGTTGGTGAACTTGCTGGGCAGGGGCATCAGAATACGCCCGCTCGTGCCGTCACTGCTGGCTCCGAAGCCCAGGGCGCCCCACGAAAGGGTGGGCACCGGGACGTAGATCACCAAAGCGGTGTAGGGACTGCTGACCCAGCCCAGTTCGCGGGTCACCGTGTTGGTGATGGTGTAGTAGTCCTGGCCGGAGGTCGCCGAGGACTTGAAGCCCGTCCGAACGGAGGCCACCGACATGGAAAGCCTGTTGTTGGACATGGCCTTCCAATAGTTGCTCGAAGCCGTGATTCCGTTCTTGGCCGCATCCAGGGAAATCCCGCTGGTGTCCGCGGCGCTCTTGTCCGCCAACTGAACCGTAACCAGGGCCACCTTGATGTCCCCGGTCCTGGTGAGGCCGGCGGCGCCTTGGAGTTCGAGGGCCTCAGTGCCGAGTTCCTGGCCCTTCGGCAGTGGGGCAACGGCCGTTTCCGAAGCGTGGGCGGCGTGCGGAGTGCCTTCGACCTCCTCGACAGTGATGTTCCCGGGTGAAGGAGCAGTGGCGGCCATGGTTGGTGAAGCCGGCAGGTATGCCAGCACGGCCGTCGAAAGAAGCAAGGCAGCAACGAGGGCCGCGGATCGCTGAAAGAGAGGCATGGTGACTTTCGTGATGAAGGGCTTAGGCAACCTGGGAGGACCGCCCTGCAGGGGGTCTCCCATTTCCGGTGCCGTCCGTGCACCTGCCGAAATCCCGGAATCGTTTCGGCATTGCCAGCGCGCGAAGCAGCTGGATTCACGGACCCGTGGAGGCTAGGTGCCGGCGCCCCGCATGGTGGCGAACCGGAGGCCGGAAGGGAATCTGGCGCTCCGGGCGCTGATCGTGCCGACTGTGCCGAATATCACGAAGGCGTTTGCGAACCGACGGGGTGAAACGCGCGTGGAGGAGTCAGCTGATGGGCCCGCTCCGCTATTTTGTGCGCGTGACATTCACTGCTCCCCATATCACAGATGCATTCAGGATGCACTAAAGATAGCATGTGCCCCTTCAGTCACATAAGCCCCATGGAGCACACCTGTAAGCGAGCGGGAAAGAAATTAGCGTCCCGGCCGGCGGAACCGAATTGCGCGCTCAGAACGCCCGGTACATGGTCCGCTGCGGTCCGGCGTCGCCGCCGAGGTACTGACCGCGGTCCTCGAAACCGGCCTTCCGGTACGCGGCCTGCCCGGCCGGGTTGCGTTCATTCACGGACAGCACGACGCCGGTCTCTCCCCCGCCCAGCCGGCCGGTGAGTCTGGCCGCTTCACGGACCGCAGCCGCAGCCGCCTGGGTGCCAAGCCCCCGGCCCTGGCGGGTGCGGTCGATGAGGAAGCCCCGCAGCAGCCAGACGGAGTCGTCGTCGTCCCACCCCGCCAGGGACGCCGCACCGCGTTGAAGCGTGAACACACCGACGGCTTCTCCGCGGGAGTCCACCACATAGGGAAACCGTGAGTCCTCTTCCAGCGCTATGAGCATCATGCGCAGCGGATCCCCCGCGAAGTCCTGCTGGCCTTCCGCGAGTCCCAGTTCGGCGACTTCGCCCAGTTTGACTGCTTTGGCGTCGTCGTCGAGGCTCTTCAGGGCGATGAGCCACACGGAATCAGGCATGGATTGAGCCTACCCAGAAACCACGACGCCGGCTGTCACCTGGGAAGGTGACAGCCGGCGTCGCGCTTTGGGCCAGTAGTCGGTGGTTGGCGTGCAGGGGTTACGGCGCCTGGGCGTCGGCAGGCGGCCCGGCAGGGTCCATCCAAAAGACCTCCCAGAGATGGCCGTCCGGGTCCTGGAAGCTGTGGTTGTACATAAACCCGTAGTCCTGGGCTTCCTGCGCAGGGGTGCCTCCAGAGGTCAGGGCCTTCCGGATCGTGTCGTCAACGGCTTCGCGGCTGTCAACGGAGAATGCCACGATTGCTTCGGCGGTGCCGCCGGTGTCCGCTATGCCCTTGGAAATGAACGTCTTGAAATAGCCTTCCACCAGCAGCATGACGTAGGCGCCATCATTAACGATCATGCAGGTGGCGTTTTCGTCGGTGAAATCGGGGTTGAAGGAAAAGCCGAGCGCCGTGAAGAACTCGACCGACCGGTTCAGGTCTTTGACGGGAAGATTCAGAAAGAGTTGCGTGGCCATGCGCTCAAACTAACATCGGCGCCCGTCACCTGTCAGCCCCCGGCACCCCCGGCGCAACGCGCCTCCAAGCCGGCTACTGGCCGTAAAAAACCCGTTCGAAAACCGCGCGGGTCCGCCTGCTGAGCCGCAGGTAGTCCTCTTCGAGTGCTGCCGCGTTGCCCGGCTGGTAGCCGCACCAGCGGGCCACGGCTTCCAGGTCCCGGCGGGAAGACGGCAGGACGTCCGAGGCGCGGCCCGTCCAGATCACATTGGCCGACCTGATGCGGCTCGCCAGCCGCCAGGCCTGCAGCAGCAGCGCAGCCTCGTCCGGCTCCAGGAAGCCCAGTGACGCTGCTGCCTCCAGAGCCGGCACGGTGGATGTTGTCCGCAGTTCCGGGTGCTTTCCCGCATGCTGCAGCTGCAAAAGCTGAACGAGCCACTCGACGTCGCTCAGGCCGCCGCGGCCCAGCTTGAGGTGCCGTGCGGAATCCGCTCCCCGCGGCAGCCGCTCTGATTCGACCCTGGCCTTGACGCGCCGTATCTCCCGGACGTCCTTCTCCGACAGTTCCGCCGGATACCGGATCGGATCGATCAGCTCCACGAAGTCGTCAGCCAGCTCGTCGTCCCCTGCAATGGGCAGAGCACGCAGCAGTGCCTGCGCTTCCCAGACGAGCGACCATCTGCGGTAGTACTCCGCGTACGAATTCAGGGAACGCACCATGGCGCCGCTCTTGCCTTCGGGGCGCAGATCGGCGTCCACCATCAGCACACGCTCGGCGAGGATGGCCGGCTTCAGCGGCTGGGTCAGCAGGTTCGAAATGTGGCCCACCATCTGGGCGGCCTGGTTCTGCGCCTCTTCGTCGGGAACGCCGGGCAGGCCGCGGTACACGTACATCACGTCCGCATCCGAGCCGTAGCCGATCTCGCGGCCGCCCTGCCGGCCCATGGCAACCACGAGGACGCTTGTCTTCAGCGGGCCCGATGCGGCCACGATTCCTTCGGCCACGCGCAGGGCGCCCAGGACGGCGGCGCGGTCCGTGTCTGCGAGGGCCGCCCCTACCTGGTCCTGGTCCAGCAGGCCGGCACTGTCCGCAATGGCGACCCTGAGGATTTCCCGCCGCCGGATCAGCCGGATGAGGCGCATGGCGTTTTCCGGGTTCTCGTGCCGCGACATTTTCGAGGTGATTTCCAGCCACTGGGCCGCGAATTCCAGCGGGGCCAGTTCCTTGTCCGTCCCCAGCCAGGCCACGGATTCCGGGGAGACCTCCAAGAGGTCGGCGATCAGCCGGGAGTTGGAGAGCACATGGCAAAGCCGCTCGGCGGCTGCCGTCGAGTCCCGCAGCATTCCCAGATACCAATGTGTTGTTCCGAGCGCCTCGCTGACGCGGCGGAAACCCAGGAGGCCGGCGTCAGGGTCAACCCCGTCGGCGAGCCACCCCAGCAGGATGGGAAGGAGCTGGCGCTGCAGCGCCGCCCGCCGGCTCACTCCGGCGGTGAGCGCCTCGATGTGCCGCATGGCACCCTGCGGATCCAGGTAGCCCAGGGCGGCCAAGCGGCCCTGGGCGGCCTCCGGTGTCAGGCGTGCATCTTCGCTACTTAGCTTTGCGGCGGTGTTCAGCAGCGGCCGGTAAAAAATGCGCTCGTGCAGTTCCCGGACGGACCGCTTTGTCTTCTGCCAGGCTGCCAGCAGCGCATCGGGGTGCGGCCGTTCACGTGCGAACGGGCCCAGCACGGCCTTCGCGAGGGCACGCAGGGCGTCGTCCCTGACCGGCATAAGGTGCGTGCGCCGCAGCTGGAAGAGCTGGATCCTGTGCTCAAGGAGCCGCAGGTACCGGTAGGCATGGTCGAATTCCGCGGCGTCCGTACGTCCGA
Organism: Arthrobacter sp. NPDC093128; assembly: GCF_040683875.1. Lineage (NCBI taxonomy): Bacteria > Bacillati > Actinomycetota > Actinomycetes > Micrococcales > Micrococcaceae > Arthrobacter > Arthrobacter sp. NPDC093128. Next base: position 94,426 of record NZ_JBFBEY010000020.1, on the reverse strand, counting down.
TGTAACCGCCGGCTGAGAGTGCGGCAATCGCCGAGGTGGTGTCGCGGTGGCGCAGGGATTCGTCGGCCTTTCCGTGCACCAGCTGCAACAGCTGCACGGTGAATTCGACGTCCCGCAGGCCGCCGCGGCCCAACTTGATCTGCCGCTGTTCCTCGTCCGCGGGAATGTTGTCCGTGACCCGGCGGCGCATGGCCTGCACCGACTCCACGAAGCCTTCCCGGTTTGCCGAACCCCAGATCAGGGGCAGGACGGCGGCCTCGTACCGGGCGCCCAGTTCTGCGTCACCGGCGATGGTCCGGGCCTTCAGGAGTGCCTGGAACTCCCAGCTTTCAGCCCACCGTGCGTAGTAGCTCTGATGGGACGCCAGGGTCCGCACCAGCGGTCCGGACTTGCCTTCGGGCCGCAGGTTCGCATCCACTTCCCACAGGCCGGGTTCCCGGCCGATCGACATGATGGCCCTGGAGATACCGGTGGCGAGGGCTGTGCCGATGGTGTTGGCGCGGGCATCATCCAGCTCGTCCGCTTCGATCACGTAGATGACGTCGACGTCGGAAATGTAGTTAAGTTCGCGGGCACCGCACTTGCCCATGCCGATGACGGCCAGGCCGACGTCGGCGACCTCCGCCGCCGAGAACTGCTCCCCCGCTTCGGCCCGGGAGACGGCCAGCGCCGCCTCAATCGCCGCTCCGGCGAGGTCCGCCAGTTCGGCACCCGCCGCGGGCATGAAATCCAGCGGATCAGCGGCACACAGGTCCTTGACGGCCAGGTCCACCACCCCGCGCCGGTATGCAGTCCGCAGCGCCGCGTAGGCGTCCGGACCGGACAACCCGGCCACCGGCCTGCGCGCCTTCGGGTCTGCCTGCACAGACCTCAGGAGGCGCGCGCGGAGTTCCCGGGCGTCGGCAGGGACGGGCTCCGGGCTTGCCACTACCTCGAAGGCGTCCAGGTGTTCCGGATGGCGGATCAGGAATTCACCCAGGGCCTCAGAGGCCCCCAGCACCCGGTACAGCGGCTCGCTCGTATCGATGTCCGCCGCCGCGAGCTTCCGAAGGTCGGGATGCTTTTCGATCAGACGCACCAGCGACTGCAGCGCAGTGTCCGGGCTGGCGGCAAGGTGGAAGCCCGCGAACAGTGCCTCCTGGTCGATTCCTTCCAGTTCGCGGGCAGCGAGGAACCGCTCCCCCTTTTCCAGGTCACTGAAACCGGCGGAGATGAGGCGACGGGCAAGGCTCACCGCAGCCGCCTAGAGGATGCCGAGATTACGCTGCAGCTCGTAGGGCGTGACCTGGAGACGGTAGTCCTGCCATTCGGCGCGCTTGTTGCGCAGGAAGTACTCAAAGACCTGCTCACCGAGGATCTGCGGCATGAGCTCGGAATCCTCCATGGCCCGGATGGCGTCGTGCAGGCTTGCGGGCAGCGGATCGTGGCCCATGGCGCGGCGCTCGGCCGAGCTCAGCGACCAGATGTCGTCTTCGGCTGCGGCGGGGATCTCGTAGCCTTCTTCGATGCCCTTGAGTCCGGCACCAAGCAGCACGGCGTAGGCCAGGTAGGGGTTGGCTGCGGAGTCGATGCCGCGGTACTCGATGCGGGCGGACTGGCCCTTGCCCGGCTTGTACAGCGGGACGCGCACCAGTGCGGAGCGGTTGTTGTGGCCCCAGCTCAGGTAACTCGGGGCTTCGCCGCCGCCCCAGAGCCGCTTGTAGGAGTTCACGAACTGGTTGGTCACGGCCGTGAATTCGGGGGCGTGCTTGAGGATGCCTGCGATGAACTGCTTGGCCGTCTTGGACAGCTGGAACTCTGCACCGGCTTCGTAGAAGGCGTTGGTGTCGCCTTCGAAGAGCGAGAAGTGCGTGTGCATGCCGGAGCCGGGGTGGGCCGTGAACGGCTTGGGCATGAAGGTGGCGTACGTGCCCTGCTGGAGGGCCACTTCCTTGATGACGGTGCGGAACGTCATGATGTTGTCCGCGGTCTGCAGGGCGTCGGCGTAACGGAGGTCGATCTCGTTCTGGCCGGGACCGGCTTCATGGTGGCTGAACTCCACGGAGATGCCCACGGACTCCAGCATGGTGACTGCGGTGCGCCGGAAATCCTGCGCGACGCCGCCCGGGACGTGGTCGAAGTAGCCGCCTTCGTCCACGGGGATGGGCGAACCGTCCGGACCGGGCTCCTGCGACTTCAGCAGGTAGAACTCGATCTCTGGATGCGTGTAGCAGGTAAAGCCCATGTCCGCGGCTTTTGCCAGGGTGCGCTTGAGCACGTTGCGGGGGTCGGCGGCCGAGGGCTCGCCGTCGGGCGTCAGAATGTCGCAGTACATACGCGAGGTCTGTTCCGTTTCCCCGCGCCACGGCAGGATCTGGAACGTCGAGGGATCCGGCTGCGCCAGCATGTCCGATTCGAACACGCGGGCCAGGCCCTCAATCGCGGAGCCGTCAAAGCCCAGGCCCTCTTCGAAGGCACCCTCGACTTCGGCAGGGGCAAGCGCAACAGACTTGAGTGAACCCACGACATCCGTGAACCACAGACGCACGAACCGCACGTCGCGCTCTTCGATCGTCCGCAGGACAAACTCTTGCTGGCGGTCCATTATGGCCTCTTCTCCGGATCAACTTTTTGAAGCCCCGGGTCCGTATTCCATAGAGCCGGCGGCAGCTCACGATTCACTTTACTAAGCATTCCCGCTGAATGTTGGAGCCGGGGGTCCGCGTAACACAGCGTTAACACGCACAGGGCCCCGTAGCACCGGGCAATTGCCCCGCGGCGGCCGCTCAGGACGGCGCCAAGGAGCCGTCAGGACACCATTTTGTGACGCGATTCACCGGCAACGGCAGGCCGCCTGGTAGCTAGGACGCACAGTACCGCATTACGCTCTAGCCATGGCCACAAGCAACAGTTCCGATTCCAGCATGTCCGCTGAAGTACCTGCTCCGTACGGCAACGGCCCCGCCCAGCCGGCCGCAACGACGCCGGCCACCGGCAGGAAGCCGGCGGCCCGAATCCGGACCCACCACCTGCAGCAGGCCAAGGAAAACGGTGAGCACTTTGCGATGCTCACCGCCTACGAGCAGTACACGGCCGAGATCTTCGACGAAGCGGGCATCGAGGTGCTCCTGGTCGGCGACTCCGCCTCCAACAACGTCTTCGGCAACGAAACCAGCCTCCCGGTCACCGTGGACGAGCTGCTGCCGCTATGCCGGGCCGTCGCACGGTCGGCCAAGCGGGCCCTGGTGGTCGCGGACCTTCCCTTTGGAAGCTACGAGGTGTCAGCCGGGCAGGCAGTCGCCACCGGCGTCCGCTTCCTGAAGGAAGGCCTCGCGCATGCCGTGAAGATTGAAGGCGGCAAGTTTTATGCGGACACCGTCCGGGCCATGGTCCAGGCCGGCATTCCGGTCATGGCGCACATCGGTTTCACGCCGCAGAGCGAGCATTCCCTGGGCGGTTACCGGGTCCAGGGCCGCGGCGACGATGCACAGCGGCTTATCGACGACGCCGTGGCCCTCTCTGACGCCGGCGCCTTCAGCGTGCTGATGGAGATGGTTCCGGCCGCCACCGCCGCCGCCGTCGACGCTGCAATTTCCGTTCCGACCGTCGGCATTGGTGCCGGCAACACCACCACGGGCCAGGTGTTGGTCTGGCAGGACATGGCCGGGCTTCGCGGCGGCAAGATGGCCAAGTTCGTCAAGCAGTATGCCGACCTGCGCACGTCGCTGAGCAACGCGGCGAAGGCTTATGGCGACGACGTCCGGACGGGCCAGTTCCCCGGCCCCGAGCACTCGTTCTAGCCAGTCTCCGGCCCCTCCACCCGTATGGGGGCCGGCGTTTCGGGGTGCGGGCTGCTAGCGCAGCCTAATCCTCGTCGCCCTTTTCCCAGGCTTCATTGCGTGCCTTGACTTTCTCCAGGGCATGCTCGGCTTCCGCGCGCGTCTTGTACGGTCCGATCAGCTGGGTCCAGTCGGACATGGCGTCTTCTTCCACCTCGTGGGTTTTGACGTTGTACCAGTACTCGGTCATCGCTGCTCCTCGCATTCTGCAGGCTCCCTGCCTGCCGAGAGTGATCCACGTAACGTAAAGCTCCATCGGGTTCCGATGGGACTTTCCGTTACATGGGCTTCCATGCCGCCTTATATGATCAATCTATGCCTTCTCTTGCCTCGACTGCACCCACCGGCACGCTGGTCCCCGGAACCGTCAGCCCGCAGCTGCCCGTCCCGGCATCAATTCCCCGCCCCGAGTACGTGGGCAAGCCTGGTCCGGAGAAGTTCACCGGCTCGGAAGTAAAATCCGCCGAGACCATCGGGAAGATCAGGATCGCCAGCCGGATCGCGGCCCAGGCCATCATGGAGGTTGGCAAACACATCCGGCCCGGCGTCACGACGGACCAGCTGGACAGGATCGGCCACGAGTTCCTGCTTGACCACCACGCGTACCCCTCAACCCTGGGCTACCGGGGCTTCCCCAAATCGCTGTGCTCGTCACTGAACGAAGTGATCTGCCACGGCATACCCGACAGCACGGTGGTCCAGGACGGCGACATCCTGAACATCGACATCACCGCCTTCATCGGCGGCGTCCATGGCGATACTAACTTCACCTTCCTGGTAGGCGACGTCGACGAAGAATCGCGGCTCCTCGTGGAGCGCACCCAGGAATCGCTCAACCGCGCCATCAAAGCTGTTGCTCCAGGGCGCGAAATTAACGTCATCGGCCGCGCCATCCAGTCCTACGCCAAACGTTTCGGCTACGGTGTTGTCCGGGATTTCACCGGCCACGGTGTTGGCGAGGCGTTTCATACCGGCCTGATCATTCCGCATTACGACGCTGCTCCCGCGTACAACACGGTCATGGAAGCGGGCATGGTGTTCACCATTGAACCGATGCTGACGCTGGGAACAGTCGAGTGGGACATGTGGGCTGACGACTGGACCGTGGTGACCCGGGACCGCAAGCGGACGGCCCAGTTCGAGCACACCCTGCTCGTCACCGAGTCGGGCGCTGAAATCCTCACTCTGCCCTGATTTCCCGGCCGGCCCCACACCGGCACCTTTGCCCGCTACGCCCATTGCCCGACACCAGCCACGAACGGAATCACATTGGCCAAGAAGGACGACAAGTCAACCAAGAACGCCCCGCTGATCGGCATTGACATCGGCGGCACCGGAATCAAGGGCGGCATTGTCGACCTCAAGAAGGGCAAGCTCGTAGGAGACCGCTTCCGCGTTCCTACGCCCCAGCCGGCCACGCCGGAGTCCGTTGCCGAAACGGTGGCCACGGTCGTCGAGGAGCTCAACGCACGGCCGGACGCTCCTGCCCTGGATTCCCCGATCGGCGTGACCTTCCCGGGCATCATCCAGCACGGTGTGGTTCACTCTGCCGCCAACGTGGACAAGTCCTGGCTCAACACGGACATTGACGCCCTGCTGACGAAGCGCCTGGGCCGCCCGGTCGAGGTCATCAACGACGCCGACGCCGCCGGCCTCGCCGAAGCCCGTTACGGCGCCGGAGAGGGCGTCTCGGGCACGGTCCTCGTGATTACGCTCGGAACAGGCATCGGCTCGGCCTTCATCTTCAACGGCAAGCTGGTCCCGAACGCCGAACTCGGACACCTCGAAATTGACGGTTTTGACGCGGAGAGCAAGGCGTCCGCCGTGGCCCGTGAGCGGGACGGCCTGAGCTGGACCGAATACAGCGTGCTCCTGCAGCGCTACTTCTCCCACGTCGAGTTCCTCTTCTCCCCTGAACTGTTCATCGTCGGCGGCGGCATTTCCAAGCGCGCCGACGAGTACCTACCGCACATGAAACTGCGTACGCCGATTGTGCCGGCCGAACTCAAGAACGACGCCGGGATTGTCGGCGCCGCGATCGAGGTCGCACTGACGCACAAACTGGCCAAATAGGCCGGGCGCCGATTCCGTGGCTGCCGCAGGCAGGGGTGTTGCCATCGTCACCGGGGCAAGTCGGGGAATCGGCGCCGCGATCGCCCTCCGCGCGGCGGACGCCGGATACGCCGTGCTGGTCAACTACTCCGCCGACGCCGCCGGTGCCGCGTCCGTGGTGCGGGAAATCCGTGGGTGCGGCGGGAATGCGCTGGCCCACCAGGCAGATGTGAGCGATCCGGCTGCCGTTGGATCGATGTTTGACCGGGCCGCGGGCCTGGGCCCCGTTACCGCCGTCATTAATAATGCCGGTATCACGGGCAACCTGATCGGTAACCTCGCGGACGTGCCGGCGGCCACGGTTCGCCGCGTCATGGACGTCAACGTCTCCGGCCTCATCTACGTCTGCCAGGAAGCCGTGCGAAGACTTAGCACCGGCACGGGCGGGGCCGGCGGGTCCATCGTGAACATTTCATCCACTGCCACAAAAGCCGGGTCCCCGGGCACCTGGGCGCACTACGCCGCGTCCAAGGGAGCCGTGGATGTGCTGACCGTCGGTCTGGCCTCGGAGGTCGCCGCGCAGGGAATCCGCGTCAACAGCGTCGCGCCCGGAAGCACGAACACCGGGCTGCACGCGGCGGCGGGAATGCCTGACCGGGTGGAACGCCTGAATCCGACGATCCCCATGGGCCGTGCCGCTGAGCCCGATGAGGTGGCGGCTGCGGTGATGTGGCTGTTGTCAGGCGAAGCCGGCTACGTGACGGGAGCCGTACTGCCTGTTGCCGGCGGCCGCTGACCGTCCCTCTGGGGGTGGTGCCGGTGGTGGCGTCGGCTTCCCCTCCGCTGCCACCACCGGAGTCTAGAGTGGGCTCTTCTCGGAGTTCTGGCCCTTGGCCTTCGCTTCAACTTCTGCTTCATGGCGAAGGATGGAGATGGCCGTCTCAAAGTCCTCCAGGGACTCGAATGCCTGGTACACACTCGCAAAGCGGAGGTACGCGACTTCGTCCAGTTTCTGGAGCGGGCTGAGGATGGCCAGGCCCACCTCGTGGGCGTCGATTTCCGCGGCACCGGAGGCCCGGATGGTTTCCTCAACCTCCTGCGCCAGCATGGCGAGGTCGTCTTCGGTCACGGGCCGGCCCTGGCACGCTTTCCGGACCCCGTTGATCACCTTGCTCCGGCTAAATGGTTCGCCAACGCCGGAGCGCTTGATGACGGTGAGGCTGGTGGTTTCCACCGTAGTGAACCGGCGGCCGCATTCCGGGCACTGCCGGCGGCGGCGGATGGCGGAACCGTCGTCGGCCATCCGGCTGTCCACGACGCGGGAATCAGGGTTGCGGCAAAACGGACAATACACGTTGTTTCCTTCCCCTGCCGAACTTCGATTGGCCGGAATACATTCTTCCAACCTCAGTTTACGACTAGATGTAGCTGAATAACAAGCCTGTAATTACTACATGTAGTGGTTAGGCGTCGCCGGCGAACCGTGCCGTCACGGCCTCGCCGTGGGCCGGAAGGTCCTCTGCCCCGGAGAGGCTAACGATGTGCCCGCTGACCTTTTCGAGGGCCGACTTGCTGTAGTTGACCACCTGGATGGCGCGAAGGAACGTGGTGACGTTCAGGCCGGAGGAGAAAGCAGCCGTCCCGCTGGTGGGCAGCACGTGGTTGGAGCCGGCGCAGTAATCCCCCAGGCTCACGGGGCTGTAGTCCCCCACGAAGATCGCTCCCGCGTTGCGGATGCGTGCCGCAACGGCCGGCGCATCCGCCGTCATAATCTCGAGGTGCTCCGCGGCGTAGGCATCACAGGCAGCGATTCCCTGTTCCAGGTCGTCCACCAGCACCACGCCCGACTGCGGGCCCGACAAGGCCTCCCGCACCCGGTCGGAGTGCTTGGTGAGTCCCGCCTGCACCTCGAGTTCCGCGCGGACGGCCTCCGCGAGGGCTTCGGAATCGGTGATGAGGACCGACGCCGCCTTCGGGTCGTGTTCAGCCTGGCTGATCAGGTCGGCCGCGACCAGCGACGGACGGGCCCCGCTGTCCGCCAGGATGGCGATTTCCGTGGTGCCTGCCTCGGAATCGATGCCGACCACACCCTTGACGAGCCGCTTGGCCGTGGCCACGAAAATGTTGCCCGGCCCGGTCACCACATCCACCGGATCCAAGGCTGCCTCCGGGTCCTCCGCGGGAACACCGTAGGCGAACGCCGCGATGGCCTGGGCGCCTCCGATGGCGTACACCTCCTCAATGCCAAGCAGCGCAGCAGCGGCCAGGATGGTGGGGTGCGGGAGTCCGCCGAAGTTCTTCTGGGGCGGCGACGCCAAGGCAATGGAGGCAACGCCGGCCGCCAGCGCGGGGACTACGTTCATAATGACCGACGACGGGTAGACCGCCAGGCCGCCGGGGACGTAAAGTCCCACGCGGCCCACCGGCACCCAGTTCTGGCTGACGACGGCACCTTCGCCCAGTTCGACGTCGATGTTTGCCGGCCGCTGGCTGTCGGCGAACCTGCGTGCGCGGTGGATGGATTCTTCCAGGGCGGCCCGGACTGCGGGGTCGAGGTTCTCCAGTGCCGCATGCAGCGCGGCGGCGGGCACCCTGGGGTGTTCCTGCTCGACGCCGTCGAACGCCTTCGCGAGCTCGCTCAGCGCAGCGAAGCCCCGGGTGCGGACCGAAGTGATGATGTCCGTAACCTTCTGCTCGGCGTCCGCCATGGTCTGCTGCCGCGCGCGGGGAACAGCAGCGCGGAGCCCGGCCAGGGAGAGCCGCTGGCCGCGCAAATCAATGGTGCGGTAGCTGATGGCCGTCGTGGTGGTCTGTGCGGGGCTGTCCGGGGAAGTGGTCACCAGCCCATTTTACGTGCCGCGGCGAGAGCTTTGTTCAGTGTTAAGTCCACGTGGGTCAGGCTCCTACGGGCGGCCTCCCCCGCCCACGGGCGAGCTAGTTGTCCTGTACCGGCGGTTTGCCGAGGAGGCTGAGCAGGTTCACCACAAACACTGAGATCGCCACGGTTGCGGGCCATACTGCCAGGACGGCGTAAGAACGGAGGGAGAAGGCGATGCTGGCGTTCGGGGCAGTATCCTCGGCCGGGCCCCACCATTGCCCCGCCAGCACTCCGGCCTGCCAGGCGATGACGGCCCCAAGCGCCCCGCCGATCACGGCGAGAACCACGGTTCCGGGCGCCGGAGCGCCGGTTCGTTTGCCGTTGAGGAGGAAACCCGTCAGGCAGCCGGCCAGCAGGAACAGGCCGGCCAGCACCAGGTCCCGCGGCAGCCATCCTTCGGCATTCGTGCCGGTGGCCAGGGCGGGGTCGCGAGTCAAGAGATTCAGGCCGCCCGGCGCCAGCAGCCACCACAGAAGTCCGGCCGGAAGGCCGGCAGCGGCAATGATTGCGGGCCGACGCCACGCCGCCGGTTCCGCGTTTCCGGAGCCGGAGCCGGAGCCGGAGTCCTCGCCGGACCGGGCCGTCCGGCCGCGCCCGCCGAAATCCGAATCGCCGTCAGCGCGGTAAAGTTCACCATAGGCGGGTGGGCTGCCGGCATCCTGGGAATGCTTCGGATTCTGTGGAACCGGGCCGTTGCCTGGTGGCTGTGTCATGAAACAAACATTAACAAACGTTCACCGTGGTTAAACAAATGACGCGGCAGGTAAATAAGTGACGGCCAGTTCAGGGCGCGCCCATACGCTGGCATGCAGGACGCAACAAACAACAGTTTTAGCAGGGAGTTAGATCACAGTGACCTCAGACAACGCAGCCTTCGAAGGCACGTTCAAGGAGATGTTCCGCCGGCACGCGGCCGGCGTGGCAATTATCACGGTGAACTACAACGGCGTCCCGTACGGCTTCACGGCCACCTCCGTGGCATCGCTGTCCGCGCAGCCGCCGCGCTTCACATTCAACATGGCCCGCAGCTCCAGTTCATGGCCCGCGGTGGCCAACACCACCCACATCGGCGTCCACATGCTCGGGCTGGAGAACCAGGAACTCGCCGACCGCTTCGCCCGCACCAAGAACCGGTTCGAGGGTGACCACTGGGAGCTCGGACCGCACGAAGTGCCCATCCTTAAGGACGTAGCCGGCTGGCTGATCGGCAAGATCCAGATGCGCCTCTCCTTTGAGAACAACGCCGTTGTGGTAGTGGAGGTCGTCGAGGGCCAGGTGGGCGAGGACGGCTCGCCGCTGCTCTACCACTCAGGCTCCTACAGCCAGCCCGTCCCCCTCGACTACGAAATCTAGGTCCCTACCAGGGCAAGGCCCTGCCCGCGCCTTAGTTGTCCAGGCAGGTCGGGCCGAGGAGCACCTTCAGGTCGCCGAAAAGTGACGGACTGGGGTTGACCCTCAGGTGCACCGGCAGGGCCATGACTTCCACGCGGGTGTCGCCCTGCAGGTGCAGCCTGACCTCCGAATTGCCGCGGTGGGTCCGGAGCACGTCACCGAGTTCCGTCACCACGGCCTCTGTGGCCTTGTGCGTCTGCATGGTGATGACCACGGGGCCGTTCAGGCCCTCGCTGAGGTCCGGCACAGACAGTTCCATGCAGTTCAGCGCGACGGCGCCGTCGTCGCGGCGCTGCAGGCGGCCCTTGACCACGACGACGAGGTCTTCGGCCAGCACGGACGCGATGGGACCGTACACCTGACCGAAGAACATAACCTCAATTGAGCCACCCAGGTCTTCGATCTCCGCCCGGGCATAGGCGTTGCCGCTGGCCTTTGCGATCCGTCGGCTCAGCGAGGTGATCATGCCCGCAATGGTGATGATGGCGCCGTCGTGCGGGCCGTCCTCCGCGATGACCGAGGTGATGGACTGGTCCGCGTGCTGGCTCAGGAGCCCTTCAAGCCCCTGCAGCGGGTGGTCCGAGACATAGAGCCCGAGCATGTCGCGTTCGAACGAGAGCTTGTCCTTCTTCTCCCACTCGGGGAGGTCGGGGATCTCGATACTCAGGGACGCCTCGGATTCGGCTTCGTCAAAACCGGCAAAGAGGTCGAATTGCCCGATCGCCTCGTTGCGCTTGAGGGTGATGACGGAGTCGATCGCTTCTTCATGGATCATGGCCAGCGCACGCCTGTGGTGGTTCAGGGAGTCGAAGGCACCGGCCTTGATCAGTGATTCAATCGTGCGCTTGTTGCAGACCACAGCGGGGACCTTCATGAGGTAGTCCTTGAAGGACGTGTAGGCGCCTTCTTTTTCGCGCGCCACCACCATGGCTTCGACGGCGTTCACGCCGACGTTGCGGATGGCGCCCATCCCGAAGCGGATGTCGTTGCCCACAGGGGTGAAGTTGAGGGCTGACTCATTGACGTCGGGCGGCAGCACCGTGATGCCCATCCGCCGGCATTCGTTGAGGTAGATCGCCGACTTGTCCTTGTCGTCGCCCACCGAGGTCAGCAGGGCCGCCATGTACTCCGGCGCATAGTGGGCTTTCAGATACGCGGTCCAGTAGGAGATCACGCCGTAGGCGGCCGAGTGCGCCTTGTTGAAGGCGTAGTCGGAGAACGGGAGCAGGATGTCCCAGAGAGTCTTGACGGCGGCCATGGAGTAGCCGTTGTCCTGCATGCCCTGTGAGAAGCCGGCGAACTGCTTGTCCAGTTCGGATTTCTTCTTCTTGCCCATGGCGCGGCGCAGGATGTCGGCCTGGCCGAGCGTATAGCCGGCGAGTTTCTGCGCCACGGCCATGACCTGCTCCTGGTACACGATCAGGCCGTAGGTGCCACCGAGGATTTCGGAGAGCGGTTCCTCGAGTTCCGGGTGGATCGGGATGACCTCCTGGATTTTGTTCTTGCGCAGCGCGTAGTCGGTGTGCGCGTTGGCGCCCATGGGACCCGGCCGGTAGAGGGCCAGCACCGCGGAGATGTCTTCGAAGTTGTCAGGCTTCATGAGCTTGAGCAGCGAACGCATGGGGCCGCCGTCGAGCTGGAACACGCCCAGGGTGTCACCGCGGGCAAGGAGCTCGTAGGACGCGGTGTCGTCAAGTTCCAGGGTTTCGAGGTCCAGGTCGATACCGCGGTTCATCTTGATGTTTTCCAGGGCATCCGAAATGATCGTCAGGTTCCGCAGGCCGAGGAAGTCCATCTTGATCAGGCCGAGGCCTTCGGACGTCGGATAGTCGAACTGCGTGATGACCTGGCCGTCCTGGAAGCGGCGCATGATCGGAATCACGTCGATGATGGGGTCCGAAGACATGATGACACCGGCGGCGTGGACGCCCCATTGCCGCTTCAGGCCCTCAATGCCCAGTGCGGTCTCGAATACCTTGGCAGCCTCGGGGTCAGTGCTGATGAGCTGGCGGAAGTCACCGGCTTCGCTGTAACGCTTGGCTTCCTTGTTCTGGATGTCGGCCAGCGGGATGTCCTTGGCCATTACGGCCGGCGGCAGCGCCTTGGTCAGCGTCTCGCCCATGCTGAAGGGGTAGCCCAGCACACGCGATGAGTCCTTGAGTGCCTGCTTGGTCTTGATGGTGCCGTAGGTGACGATCATCGCTACGCGTTCGTCGCCGTATTTGCGCGTGACGTAGTCGATCACTTCGGAGCGGCGCCGGTCATCGAAGTCGACGTCGAAGTCAGGCATGGAGACGCGGTCCGGGTTGAGGAACCGCTCGAAGATCAGGCCGTGGTGCAGCGGATCAAGGTCGGTGATGCGCATGGCGTACGCCACCATGGAGCCTGCACCGGAGCCACGTCCGGGACCTACCCGGATGCCGTTGTTCTTGGCCCAGTTGATGAAGTCGGCAACCACGAGGAAGTAGCCCGGGAAGCCCATGGAGGTGATGACTTCCAGCTCATAGTCGGCCTGCTTGCGGACCTTGTCCGGGATGCCCTGGGGGTAGCGGTACTGGAGTCCCTTGTCTACTTCCTTGACCAGCCAGGACGTTTCGTCCTCCCCTTCCGGGCAGGGGAACCGGGGCATGTAGTTGGCACCGGTGTTGAACGATACTTCGCAGCGCTCGGCGATCAGGAGCGTGTTGTCGCACGCCTCCGGGTGGTCGCGGAAGAGTTCGCGCATTTCCTGCGGTGACTTCAGGTAGTAGCCGCTGCCTGAGAAGGCAAAGCGTGAACCGCCGTTGTCGTAGGTCGGCTCCAGGAGGGTGGAACCCGACTGAATGGCCAGCAGGGCCTCGTGCGCCTTCGCATCGTGCTCGTGCGTGTAGTGCAGGTCGTTGGTGGCCACCAGCGGCAGGTTCAGGTCCTTGGCCAGGCGCAGCAGGTCGCCGGTGACACGCCGCTCGATATCCAGGCCGTGGTCCATCAGCTCGCAGAAGTAGTTCTCCGCGCCAAAGATGTCGCGGAATTCCGATGCAGCCTCAAGCGCTTCGCGGTACTGGCCAAGCCGCAGCCGGGTCTGGACTTCACCGGACGGGCAGCCGGTGGTGGCGATGAGCCCCTCCGAGTATGTGTTCAGCAGCTCGCGGTCCAGCCGGGGCCATTTGCCGAAGACCGAATCCAATGACGCGATCGACGAGGCGCGGAACAGGTTCCGCATGCCCACGTTGTTGTAGCTCAGCAGGGTCATGTGGGTGTAGGAACCACCGCCGGAGACGTCGTCCTTGCGCTGGTTTTCCTCGCCCCAGCGGACCCGGCTCTTGTCACCGCGGGCGGTTCCGGGGGTCACATAGGCTTCGACGCCGATGATCGGCCGGATGCCCTTGTCCGTGGCCCTCTTCCAGAAATCGAAGGCGCCGAAGAGATAGCCATGGTCCGTGGTGGCCAGGGCGGGCATGCCCAGCCGCTCAGTTTCATCGAAGAGCTCTCCGAGCCGGGCGGCGCCGTCCAGCATCGAGTACTCGGTGTGGTTGTGGAGATGGACAAACGAGTCGTTGCTGGAAGTCACCGGACCATTCTAGTGCCGCGCGGCGACAGTTCCGGCTCAGGCCTGCCCGGAGGCAAGAATCTCCAGTGCGTAGGCCAGGTCCTGGGGGTATTCGCTGGTCACTGTCACCCGTTCCCCGGTCCGGGGACTGTCGAAGCCGAGCTGCCTGGCGTGCAGCCATTGCCGGGTCAGTCCCAGCGTGGCGGCCAGGCGCGGGTCCGCCCCGTACGTCAGGTCTCCCGCACACGGGTGCCGCAGGGCGGAAAAGTGCACGCGGATCTGGTGGGTCCGGCCGGTTTCCAGGTGGACTTCCACGAGCGATGCCTTGCCGAAGGCCTCCATGACTTCGTAGTGGGTCACGGAATCGCGGCCGTCTTCGAGGACGGCGAAGCGCCAGTCATGGCCGGGATGACGGCCGATGGGTGCATCGATGGTGCCCGCGAGGGGATCCGGGAGTCCCTGGACCACTGCGTGGTACACCTTGTCCACCGTGCGGTCCTTGAATGCGCGCTTGAGCGCCGTGTAGGCCCGTTCCGACTTGGCCACCACCATGACCCCGGACGTGCCGACGTCGAGGCGGTGCACAATGCCCGCACGTTCCGGTGCGCCCGACGTCGAGATGCGGTACCCCAGCCCGGCGAGGCCGCCCACAACCGTGGGTCCCACCCAGCCCGGGGACGGATGCGCGGCCACACCCACCGGCTTGTCGATGACCACGAAGTCCTCGTCGTCCAGCAGTACCTTAAGGCCTTCCACAACTTCCTCCACGACTTCCAGGGGGTCCCGCCGTTCGGGAACAACAATATCCAGCACGGTGCCGGAGGCGAGCTTCAGGGACTTGCCCACGGCTTTCCCGCCGGAGCTGACGTTTCCTTCGGCGATCAGCGTTGCCGCCTGCGAACGGGAGATGCCCATCAGCCGGGCGAGCCCGGCATCCACGCGCGTGCCGGCCAGCTCTTCAGGAACAGTGAGTTTCTCAGGCATTGGGGTCCTCCGCCGGTTTCTGGAGTCGTGAACCGTCAAGGGAAATTCCCCGGAGCGTCAGCAGGCAGATGATCACGACGGCGGAGACAACGGCCGAATCGGCAATATTGAAGATCGCGAAATTGGGCAGCTGGATGAAGTCCACCACATGGCCCATGGCGAACGACGGTTCGCGGAACAGCCGGTCCGTGAGGTTTCCCAGCGCGCCGCCAAGGAGCAGGCCGAGGGCCAGGGCCCACCAGGCGGATCCGAGCTTGCACAGCTGGAAGAGAATGGCGATCGAAACGCCGGCCATGATGATGGTGAACACCCAGGTGACATTCTCACCGATGGAAAACGCAGCACCCGAGTTCCGGATGTAGTACCAGTGCAGCAGCGGGGGCAGCACCGGTATCCGCTCCCCCTCCACCATGGTGCTGGTGACCCAGAGTTTGGTGAGCTGATCGAAAACGTAGGCGAAAACAGCGAAGCCGGCGAAGAGCGTGAGCAGGGCCGCCTTTCGCGGCCGGGCTTGCGTCGGTGTTGGCTGCGCTGCGGCAGATGCTGTTTCGTCTGTCATAAAGCTTTCATTCAGGAGCCAGTCCCGGGACTGGAAGGAAGGTGCTCATGCCGGCCGTTGGTCGCACCGGTGGCGGTTAATGGCAAAAGCCGGTGGCCGAGGAGTCCTCAGCCACCGGCTTTCAGAATACTTGCTAAACGGCGGGGCTGCCGTCGCCGACCTCAGGGGCCGCTACGGAGCCGCGGGCGTCCAGGTCGCGGAGCTGGCCTTCGATGTAGGCCTTCAGGCGTGAACGGTAGTCGCGCTCGAAGCCGCGCAGCTGCTCCACCTTGCGCTCCAGGACGGACCGCTGCTGTTCCAGGGCGCCGAGGATCTTGCGGGACTTCTCCTGCGCGTCGTTGACCAGGCTGCTGGCTTCGATCTGCGCCTCGGCGATGATCTTGTCCTTCTGCTGCTGGCCGTCGGCGACGTGCTTGTCGTGCATCTGCTGTGCCATGGCGAGGAGACCGGCAGCCGACTCGGCCGTCGGGTTAGCCACAGCAGGGGATGCCGCGGCGGGAACTGCTGCAAGAGCGGTTGCCGGCTCGGGAGCCTTCTTCTTGGCTTCAGCGGCCTTGGCATCGGCTTCTGCCTTTGCCCGGGTCTCGTCCTTTTCGGCCTTGACCGGTGCAGGGACCTTTTCCACTACCGGCGCCGCTACTGCGGAGCTGGCAGGCGTGCCGGAGCCACCCTCGGCAAGCTTCTTGCGAAGCTCGTCGTTCTCCTGGTTCAGGCGGCGCAGTTCGACGACGATTTCGTCCAGGAAGTCGTCAACTTCATCCTGGTCGTAGCCTTCGCGGAACTTGGTCGGCTGAAAGCGCTTGTTGACAACGTCTTCTGGCGTCAAAGCCATCTGGTCACCTCGTTGGTCTAGTTAGTCAGTAGGCCTTCCGGCCGTCAAAACTACGGTACCTAAATATGGTCTGGTTCCTCTAATTCAACACTGAGGTGTCAAACCGGAGTTTCTGCGCGATGCTGTGGGTGACGGTTTCCCGCCCTGTTACTGCGCCGCAAGCTGTTATGAAAATTACGCGAAAGACCTCACGATTGCCATAGCCACGCTGATAGCGATGAACAACAGCAAAAACCCGAGATCCAGCGAAATGCCGCCCAGCCGCAAGGGCGGAATAAGGCGCCTCAGCACCTTCAGGGGCGGATCTGTGACGGAGTAGACAGTGTGGGCAGCCACCAAGGCGGCGCCGCGCGGCCTCCACTCACGTGCAAACATCTGCACCCAGTCGAAGACCAAACGGATGATCAATGCCACAAATACGAATAACAAAGCGAGATAGACAAGTCCGAAAACAATTCCCATGACTTAACTCATATCTCCATGTTCATTCCGGATACCGAAGTGCCCTGTTGACGTTCTTATCTATTTCAGCACAGATGCCAGACAGGTGTCCTGCCTGGCATCCGCGTAAGTCCGGTGCTAGCTCTGGTTGAAGAAACTGGCCTGGGTCTCGCTGACCTTCTTGTCGTCGCCGATGACCTCTACGTACGACGGCGACAGCAGGAAGACCTTGTTGGTGACCCGCTCGATGCTGCCGCGGAGGCCAAACACGAGCCCGGCCGAGAAATCGACCAAACGCTTGGCGTCGGCCTCGCCCATGTCCGTGACGTTCATGATGACGGGGATGCCGTCACGGAAGCTTTCGCCGATCAGCTTGGCATCATTGTAGGACCGCGGGTGGATCGTGGTGATCTGGCGGAGTCCGGTGGTCTCTTCGCGGCTCGAGGCCGCGCGCTTGATAGGTGTCACAGGTGCGCGATATTCCTCTTCGGCGGCATGTGGAGTCGGAGTTTCCCGGGCGACCTCGCGGACGGGCGCCGGTGCCCGGCGTTCCTCGCGGTCATGCTCCATTGAATCGTCCTCGTCCCTATGCGGTGTGTGGTGCTCGGACTCGTAGTGTTCATCGCCATCGGCGAGCCCAAGATAGATCATTGTCTTGCGCAGAGCGCCAGCCATGGTCGACTCCTAATCGTGTCCGTAAGCGGGCCGCTGAGTTGACTTGACAGTATTGGAATCCCCGCCATTCTCTTCCAATGCTTTGACGCTACCGCAACGCAGGACGCGAACCCAATATATCCGAGCCAATTCTCAGGTGTGTCGCACCGGCCCTGACGGCGGATTCGAGGTCCTGGCTCATGCCCGCGGAAATGCCGGAAGCAGAGGGGTGGTCCTTCAGCAGCTGCGCCGAAATTTCGGCCAGCCTCCCGAAGGCAGCATCCGGATCGGAACCGAGCGGAGCCACTGCCATCAGGCCGGCAAGCACAAGCCCCGGCGATCCGGCCAGCTGGTCCGCCAGTGCCGGCACGTCCAGGCGGCTCGCGCCGCCGCGGTGACTGCCGGCGTCGTCATCCAGGCTCACCTGGATGAAGCATTCGAGCGGGCCCCGGCCGGTGCGGTCCTGCTCCGTGGCGATGGAGCGGGCGAGAGCTGCTGCCAGCTGCGGCCGGTCCACGGAATGGATGGCGTGGGCATACCGCACCACGGACTTGGCCTTGTTGCTCTGCAGCTGGCCGACAAAATGCCACCGGAGCCCAAGGTTGCTGAGCCGGGCTGCCTTGTCTGACGCTTCCTGGTCCCTGTTCTCCCCCATATCAGTGACACCCAGGGCTGCCAGCCGCCGCACGTCATCGGCGGGGTGGAATTTGGTCACTACGATCAGTTCCGGCGGGTTGCCGTGCCGGCCGGCGGCTTCCGTGGCCGCGGAAATTCGGTGCCGGACCGCGGCCAGGCGCCCCTGGAGTTCGAGCAGGCGCGGGTCGTCTGCCGCCGTCACGTCGCGGTGCTCGCTCATGTGGTCCAGACCAGCCCGGCGAACCGTCCGGTGTCCGGGTTGCCGCGATAGGAGAACAGCTCCTCGTTTTCGAGGGTGCACGGTCCGGAGTACTCCACGGTGACGCCGTCGGCTTCCAGCTGGCTCCGTGCCCCCGCCGGAAGATCAAGGCCGGGAGTGCCCCATGATGTTGTGGCCCAGGTTGCCGGTACGGCCGCCGCCACGTCCGCACGCATGCCTTCCGGCACCTCGTAGCAGGACCCGCAGATCGACGGACCGATCCAGGCCAGAATGCCTTCAGCCCCCTCGGCACGCATGCGCGCCAAGGTTGCGGGGATCACGCCGCCGGCAACACCCGGCCGGCCCGCGTGGGCCACGCCCAGGACCGGACTTCCCCCGGAGGTCTGCCCGGCAAGGACCACGGGTACGCAGTCCGCCACCATCACGGCAAGCGGACGGCCGCCGGACACCATCGCGTCCGCAGTGGGGCCGCCTGCCGTTGAGCTGCCTGCTGCAGTGCTGCCTGCCGCTGTGCTGGCTGCCGCGTCGCCAATATAGGCCACGGCATTGCCGTGCACCTGGTTCATGTACTGGAAGCTGCCTGCCGCCAGGCCAACCTCCGCTTCCAGGAGTTCGCGCCGGCGACGCACTTCAGCCGGATCGTCGCCCACATGCAGGGCGAGGTTTCCGGCCTTGGCGTCGGTGAATGCCACCCACACGCCAGGCCGGACCTCGGTTCGCCACCAAAACAATCAAAACACCGCTAACTGACTAGCTGACTAGCTGACAAAGCGTCCAGCCGATTTTTACTTCAGGAAGTCGGGGACGTCCAGGTCATCCGAGCGGCTGCCCGAAAGGTCCGGCTCCACGACGGACGGAAGGTCGACGTCGAATCCCGAGTCGGCGGGGACGGCGGAGGGGCGCTGC
The DNA here is from genome assembly GCF_040683875.1 of Arthrobacter sp. NPDC093128. Lineage (NCBI taxonomy): Bacteria > Bacillati > Actinomycetota > Actinomycetes > Micrococcales > Micrococcaceae > Arthrobacter > Arthrobacter sp. NPDC093128. Next base: position 75,525 of record NZ_JBFBEY010000020.1, on the reverse strand, counting down.
TGGCCCCAGTTGCTCAGGCCCGGCGCCCCGATGCCGGCGTGCACGGGCTGGACATGCTGTGCCGGCGCCTGCGCGGGGGCAGGAGCGGAGGTGGGCGCGGCGGGACGCTGGGGGGCGGCCTGCGGCAGTGACTGGTCCATGGAGGGCGACGTCGCCTTGACGTCGTCGAAGCCCGCTGCGATCACGGTCACGCGGGCCTCGTCGCCGAGGGCGTCGTCGATGACGGCGCCGAAGATGATGTTGGCCTCCGGGTGGGCAACTTCCTGCACCAGGCGGGCCGCCTCGTTGATCTCGAAGAGGCCGAGGTCAGAGCCGCCCTGGATGGACAGGAGGACGCCGTGGGCGCCGTCGATCGATGCTTCAAGGAGCGGTGACGCGATGGCGAGTTCCGCGGCTTTGACTGCCCGGTCCTCTCCCCGCGCCGAGCCGATGCCCATCAGCGCGGAGCCAGCACCCTGCATCACGGACTTGACGTCCGCGAAGTCGAGGTTGATCAGGCCCGGGGTTGTGATCAGGTCGGTGATGCCCTGGACACCGGACAGCAGGACCTGGTCAGCGGAGCGGAATGCATCCAGGACAGAGACGTTGCGGTCGCTGATGGACAGCAGGCGGTCGTTGGGGATCACGATCAGGGTGTCGACTTCGTCGCGGAGGGCGTCGATGCCCGCCTCGGCGGAACCGGCACGACGGCGGCCCTCGAAGGTGAACGGGCGGGTGACAACACCGATGGTGAGGGCGCCGAGGGAGCGTGCAATGCGGGCAACCACAGGGGCGCCACCCGTGCCGGTGCCGCCGCCCTCGCCGGCCGTCACGAAGACCATGTCCGCGCCGCGGATGACCTCTTCGATCTCGTCAGCGTGGTCTTCTGCCGCCTGCTTGCCCACTTCGGGGTTCGCACCTGCGCCAAGACCCCGGGTCAGCTCGCGTCCGACGTCAAGTTTGACGTCTGCGTCACTCATCAGAAGGGCCTGGGCATCGGTGTTGATTGCGATGAATTCGACACCGCGAAGACCGACCTCGATCATGCGGTTGACTGCGTTCACGCCACCGCCGCCGATGCCGACGACCTTGATGACGGCCAAGTAATTCTGCGGAGCTGCCACGTTACGTGTCCCTTGTTCGTGTCCTATTGCGAAAACTGATGGAGTCTTGCTTGAAAGTCCTAACCTTAACCTTCGACTTGAGGGTTATAGTTATGTCAAGTAACTCATGCTGTGACGCTATTTCCTATGCCTGAGACATTCAATGACCGGCACCGCGTGTCGTGGGAATACCCGCTAAATAGAGCGGAAATCGCCCTGGACCACTGCTGCCGGCCGGCTGGTTGCACAGCGCGCCTGAATGCTCGTCCCGGTGCTAATCCCGGGATTTCGTCCACTATCGTGTCACGGGATGCCGCGGCACGCTGACATCGTAGACCTGCACGGGGTTTTTCGGGTCCGCGGGCGCCTTGAGCAGGGCTTCGAGCACCTTCGCCTTGAGCTCCTTCTCCCCCGCGTTGCCCCAGACAATTGTCTGTCCGTCCACCAGTTTGAGTTCGACGGCGTCAACGGACTTCGCGGAGGCATCGGACAGCTTCGCGAGCACATCGGCAGGCAGTGCGGCCAGCACTCCCGTGATGGCCTTGAAGAGATCCTTGCCTATCGCTCCTGCCCCGCCGTCGATCACCGGCAGCTGGATGCTGGCGGGATCCCCGGTGGTGCCAAGCTGCACGCCGTCGACGTCGACCAGCTGGAAGACTTCCCCTTGCTTCACCAGGGCCACCGGCGTGCGTTCGCGGATGTGGACCACCAGCACCGACGGCGGACGCGCCTCCGTGGTCACTTCCTTGACCTGGACAAAGGGCTCCAGCAGCTGCCTGACTTCGTCGTCGTGCACCTGGGGCAGCGGCTTGCCGTGCAGCGGTTCCAGCGCCCCCTGCACCTGCTCGGGCGTCAGCATTTTGGTACCGTCCACCGAGACGGTCTGCACGGCGAACACGGGCGAGTAGACGGCTGCTGCGAGCAGGCCCGCGACCAGCGCCGCTGCGATGCACGCAGCAAGGATGATGTTGCGGCGGATCCGTTTGCCTTTGGGCTCCGGAAAGGACAGCACGTTATCCGGCGCCGGAGGAGCACTGGTGACGCTGCCTTCGGCGGCGGGCGGGGCCTTGGACGCGGAGATCACGTCCGCGCGTCCGCTGCCCGGATCGGCTTTGCCTTTCGACGCCGGGCCGCCGGTCTTGTAGTTTGGCCGGCGGGTGCTAGCCACCGGGCGCCTCTACCTGCAGGGCCTCCACAATCAGCGGGCCGTAGGCCGTGACGTCGCCGGCGCCGGCCGTGAGCACAATGTCGCCGGGAGCCGCGTCCGCCACGATGGCACGGACGGCGTCCTCGGCGGAAACGAGCCGCCCGCCGCCGGACAGCCGGTCCCCGATCAGTTGGCTGCTGATGCCCGGAATCGGGTCTTCCCGGGCCGGATAGATGTCCAGGACCAGGGCGGTGTCTGCGGTGTTGAGCGCTTCGGCAAATTCGGCCGCAAACTCGCGGGTGCGGGAAAAAAGGTGCGGCTGGAACAGCACGTGCACCTTGTGGTTCCCTGCCACGGACCGTGCCCCGGCCAGCGCCGCCCGGACCTCCGTGGGGTGGTGCGCGTAATCGTCATAGACCCGCACGCCCCGCCCCTCACCCTTGAACTCAAAACGGCGTGACGCACCGGAGAACCCCGCCAGTGCAGCCGATGCCGCTTCAGGAGCGACGCCGAGCTCCAGCGCCACGGCGAATGCTGCTGCGGCGTTGAGCGCATTGTGCCGGCCGGGGACCTGGAGCTCCAACGCAAACTTCCCTGCAGGAGTGGACACCCAAACATCACCGGGTCCGCCGTCGTGCAGACGCAGCTGCGAATCCTCGGCGGTGCCGTAGAGCACCACCCTGGTATTGCCCCGGGCAATGGTTCGCTCAGCGAGGGCACGGGCGCCGGAATCATCGGCGCAGGCCACCAGGACGCCGTCGGCCGGCAGGAGTTCGGTAAAGCGGTCAAACGAGGCATACACGGCTTCGGCGGTGCCGTAGTAGTCAAGGTGGTCGGGTTCCACATTGGTGACCACGGCGATCCTCGGACGGTAGTTGAGGAACGATCCGTCCGATTCGTCAGCCTCGGCAACAAAGATGTCCGACGTGCCGCTGGCGGCATTGACGCCCAGCGCCGGAACGTTGGCGCCGATGGCAAAACTGGGATCATGGCCGGCACCCTGCAGCAGGACCGTGATCATCGACGTCGTGGTCGATTTGCCGTGTGTTCCGGCCACCGTGACCACGCGGTCGTCCGCCATGGTCGCCGCGAGGGCCTCCGAGCGGTGGAGCACCGGCAGCCCGGCGGCATGCGCGGCCTGGAGCTCAGGATTGTCGGCGCGGATGGCAGAGCCGGCCACTACCGTCTGGGCGGTGCCCAGGTTTCCGGCCTCATAGCCCACGAAGATGCCGGCACCGGCGGCAGCCAGGTCGGCCATAACGGGCAGGTCCTTGGCATCGGATCCGGTGACCGGGATACCGCGGGCCACCATGATCCGGGCCACGGCGGACATGCCCACGCCGCCAATGCCGATGAAGTGCACGCGGCCCAGGGATTCCTGGCTCCTCGTACCGGGGCCGGACGCGGATGTGGTCATTTGCTTACTGCTTCCAGGACAAGATCAGCCATTTGGCGATCGGCATTTCGGATACCCAGGGCTTCGGACTTCGACGCCATCGTGGCCAGTCGGGCCGGATCGGACAGCAGGGGGACGACCACTTTGCTGACCCATTCGGGTGTGAACGCTGCGTCGTCCACCACCAGCGCCCCGCCCGCCGCTACGGGGCCGGCGGCGTTCAGGGCCTGCTCGCCGTTGCCGATCGGGAGCGGAACGAAGACCGCCGGAACCCCCACGGCAGCGGTCTCGCAGACCGTGGCTGCGCCCGCACGGCCCAGCAGGAGGTCGGCAGCCGCGTAGATGTTCTCCATGCCGTCGACGTACTCCACTTGTCGGTAGCCGTCCGCGGCGAGGGGCTTGCCATCGGCGTCGGGGACTGTCTTGCCTTTGCCGGTGATGTGGAGGGTCTGGACGCCCGCCGCGGCCAGGGCTTCCACGGACGCCGCGATCGTCCGGTTGATGCTCTGCGCACCGGACGAGCCGCCGGTAACAATGAGCGTGGGCCGGTCCTGCTCCAGCCCCAGCAGCTCACGTGCCGGCTGCCGTGCGGCGGCGCGGTCCAGCGCGGCGATTTCCCTGCGCATCGGCATGCCGACGTGCCTGGCCCCGCGGAGTTTCGTGCCGGCGAAGGCAACGGCAACGTGGCGGCTGAAGCGGGCGCCTACCTTGTTGGCCAGGCCGGCCCGGGTGTTGGCCTCATGGATAACGATGGGGATGTTGCGCCGCCAGGCGGCGAGGTAGAGCGGTGTGCACACGTAGCCGCCGACGCCCACCAGGACGTCGGCTTCAGCGTCGTCAAGGATTTTTCCGGCCTGCCTGACCGCACCGGCCAGCCGTCCCGGGAGCCGCAGCAGATCAAGGGATGGCTTGCGCGGAAACGGCACGCGGCTGATGGTGGCCAGTTCCAGGCCGGCCGCAGGAACCAGCCTGGTCTCCATCCCGCTGGGCGTTCCCACGGCCAGGAGGCGCACCTCCGGGCGCACTTCCCGCAACGCGGCCGCTATGGCCAGGAGGGGACTGATGTGCCCCGCCGTTCCGCCGCCGGCGAGGACTACTGACAAAGACTCGGCATTCATTAAGTGCTATTTACGCTTTCGTGTGGAGTGTGGGCGTCCGCCCTTGGTGCGGAACTTGAGCATCCGTTTGGGCTGGACGCTTGGCGCCATCTGTGCCCGTGCCAACGACAACACTACGCCGACGGCACACAGCGACATCAGCAGGGCCGATCCGCCGTAGGAAATGAATGGAAGCGGCACGCCGATGACGGGCACGAGGCCCGTGACCACGGACATGTTGACGGTGGCCTGGCCCAGGAGCCACACCATGATGGTCCCGGCAAGGACGCGGTGGAACAGATCCTCCTGCGCCACCACCACCCGGTAGATCGCAGCACCCAGGATGGCGAAGAGGATGAGGACGACGACGGTGCCCACGAGGCCGAGTTCCTCCCCGATGATCGCGAAGATGAAGTCGTTGTGGGCTTCGGGGATCCAGCTGTATTTCTGCCGGCTCTGGCCAAGGCCCACGCCCAGCCAGCCGCCGGAGGCGAGGCCGTACAGCCCGTTGGTTGACTGGTAGTTGGCATCGATGCCTTCGCCGCAGGAGTTTCCGGTCCACCAGGAAGTGATGCGGCACATCCGGTTTGAACTGGTGACGGCCATGAACCCGGCCCCGGCCACGGCAACCAAAGCCGCAATGCCGAACATGTACAGCGGAACCCCGGCAAAGAACAGTGCAGCGGCCATGATCATCATGATGATCATGCCTGTGCCGAGGTCGTTTCCTGCCAGGACCAGCCCGATGATGCCGGCGGCGATGGGAAGGACCGGGACCACCACGTGCTGCCAGCGGTGGAGCAGCTTGGCCTTCACTGCAAGGACCGTGGCCATCCAGAGCGCCAGCGCCAGTTTGGCCGCTTCTGAGGGCTGGAAGGTGATGCCGCCGAACTCAATCCAGTTCTGGTTGCCGTTGGTGCTTGTACCGATCAGGAGCACGAGGACCAGGAGGACATAAGCCCCGGCGATCCCCGGCCAGGCGAGCCGTTTGAGCCAGACAACATTGACGCGCGAAAGCACGAACATCAGGAAAACCCCGATGGCGGCGAACATGCCCTGCTTGAGCGCGGCCGTGTACGGTGACTCGCCGGCGGCAATGGCTTCAACGCTGGACGCTGAAAGCACCATCATGATGCCGATGGCTGTGAGCGCGAGGGTGGAGCCAAGGATGAGGTAGTAAGTGGAACCGTTGCGTGATTTACCGGTTCCCTCCAGCTTTGCCCAGAAGCTCCGGTACCCGCTGCGGAGTTTCGCCAGCGGGGGCACATGACCCTTCCCGGCCCTCCCGGACGCCTGAACCTTCGGCTTAGACCCGGCCGCCTTGGCTGTCCGCGACGACGCCGGAGGCCGCGTTGCGCCCCGCTGTTTGGCAGCCGGGGCACGGGTGGGCGTGCTGACCATTGTTACTCCTCGCCGGTCTGAGCCTGCCCTTCCACGAGCCCGCGGACAGCTTCAATGAAGGCGTCCCCACGGTGAGCGTAGGAAGAGAACTGATCCATGGAAGCAGCCGCCGGGGCCATGAGCACAGTGTCCCCCGGAGAGGCCAGCTGTGCCGCTGCGGCAACGGCCTGGGCCATCACAGTTTCCCCGTAGATCGGCGAGGGCACTGCGCCGGCACCGGCCGCGTCGGCAGACTGCACATTTTCAGTGTCGCCCTTGGCGCGTCCGATAACCGGGACATCCGGTGCGTGTCGTTTGAGGGCCTCCGTGAGCGCAGCCGTGTCCGCTCCGATCAGGACTACGGCCTTGAGCCGCGGGGCCTGGTCCTTGACTAGTTCGTCATAGCTCACACCCTTGGAGAGCCCGCCGGCGATCCAGATGACGTTGCTGAAAGCGGACAGCGACGCCGCCGCGGCGTGCGGATTCGTGGCTTTGGAGTCATTGATCCACAGCACATCGTTGTGGCGGGCGACGAGCTGGATGCGATGGGCTCCCGGGATGTAGTTCTTCAGGCCCTGCCGGACGGCCTGCGGCTCCACGTCGTAGGCCCGGACCAGGGCCGCCGCGGCCAGGGCGTTGGCCACCATGTGGCGCGGTGCCACCGGGCCGAGGTCCGCCATGGCGGCAAGTTCGGCAGCGCTGTCCTTGCGTCCGGGGATGAAGGCACGGTCCACCAGGAGGCCTTCAACCACCCCGAGCATGCTGATGGCGGGCGTGACGGTGGTGAAGCCCACGGCCCGGCAGCCTTCCACGACATCCGCGTTCTCCACCATGCGTTCGGTTTCGATCTGCTCGGCGTTGTAGATGCAGGCCCTTTGGGTCCGTTCGTAGACCTTCGCTTTGTCGGCGAGGTACGAAGTGTAGGAGCCGTGCCAGTCCACGTGGTCTTCAGCGACGTTGAGGCAGACGCTGGCGACCGGTGAGACGGAGTGGCTCCAGTGCAGCTGGAAGCTCGAAAGCTCCACGGCGAGGACGTCGTACTCCACCGGGTCACGCAGGGCGTCCAGGATGGGCGTTCCCACGTTGCCGACGGCGATGGCTTTGAGTCCGGCGGCCTGCAGCATGGATTCGGTCAGGCCAACGGTTGTGGTCTTCCCGTTCGTTCCGGTGATGGTCAGCCAGTCCGCGGTCTTGCGGCCCTCCCGCTCACGCACCCGCCAGGCGAGTTCCACGTCGCCCCAGACGGGGATATGGGTCCGTGCAGCCAGCGCGAGCAGGGCCTGGTCCGGGCGCCAACCCGGGGAGGTCACAATGAGTTCCGGTTTCTGGCCGTCGATCTTCGGCATGGAGTGCACCGCGTCCTCGCCGAGCAGGACATCCACGGCACCGACGATTTTCAGGGTGTCCGCCTGGGCCTTGGCGATCGGACTGGTGGCGGCGTCAACCACCACAACCCGGGCGCCGAGTTCGATCAGGGTGTCTGCGGCGGCGAAGCCGGAGACGCCTATACCCGTCACGACGACCCGGAGTCCGGCCCAGTCCGAGTCCCAGCTCACCAGGTTATCGAGCCGGGGCGACGTTGCCAGCGGCGAAGGTATAGGACTGCTCACAGCAGGACCACCCATTCTGCGTAGAAGATACCGAGGCCCGCGGCGACGAAGAGGCCGCCGAGGATCCAGAACCGGACCACAACGGTGACTTCCGCCCAGCCCTTGAGTTCAAAGTGGTGCTGAAGCGGAGCCATTTTGAAGAAACGCTTGCCCTTGGTGAGCTTGAAGTAGCCCACCTGGATGATCACCGACAGCGTGATGAGGACGAAGAGGCCGCCGATGAAGGCGAGCAGCAGTTCGGTCCGGGACAGGATCGCGAAACCGGCGACCGCGCCGCCGATGGCCAGCGAACCGGTGTCGCCCATGAAGATCTTGGCCGGCGAGGTGTTCCACCACAGGAAGCCCACCAGCGCTGCGCTGAGGATGGCTGCAAGGAGTGCGAGGTCCAGCGGGTCTCGGACGGTGTAGCAGCCACCGCCGGCCTGCCGCGGAGAGCCGCAGGCCTGGTTGCTCTGCCAGATTCCCATCAGCGTGTACGCGCCGAACACCATGACCGAAGCTCCGGCCGCGAGCCCGTCCAGGCCGTCGGTCAGGTTCACGCCGTTGGTGGCCGCCGTGACGATCAGGTTGGACCACAGGACGAACAGGATGGCACCGAGGACGGTCCCGCCGAAGGCGAGGTTCAGCCACGGGATGTCCCGTACGAGGGAGATCTGCGTGGATGCCGGCGTCAGGCCATTCTCATCCGGAAAGTTCAGGGCCATCACCGCGAAAATGATGCCGACGGCTGCCTGGAGTATCAGCTTGGCCTTGGCGTCCAGGCCGAGGCTGCGCTGCTTGGAGATCTTGATGAAGTCGTCCAGGAACCCCACCAGCCCCATGCCCACCATCAGGAACAGGAGGAGCAGGGCGGAGGCGGACGGCCCGGGCGACCGCGGGTTCAACATCCACATGATGAGGTGCGTCAGCGCGTAGCTCAGCAGCACCGCAAACACGACGACTGTGCCGCCCATGGTCGGCGTGCCGCGCTTGGTGTGGTGCGACGTGGGGCCGTCGTCGCGGATGAACTGGCCGTAGCTCTTGCGGACGAGGAGACGGATAAACAGCGGGGTTCCCACCAAAGCAAACAGCAGGGCCAGGCCAGCGCCGATGAGCAGTGCAATCACAGCGACTCGCTCCCTTCAGTGGCGGTTGCTTGGGTTTGTGGAGGTAATGCTATCCGATCCCCTAAATGCCTCAGCCCAACACTGTTGGAGGACTTGAAGAGGACCAGGTCGCCGGGTTCAAGCTCTTTTTGGAGGAGGTCAAAGGCCTCGTCCGCAGTCTCGGTGAAGACGCATTCGTCTCCCCAGGAGCCTTCGTTGACGGCCGAGACGTAGAGCGAACGCGCCTCGCGGCCGACCACGACCAGGCGGGAGATGTTGAGCCTGACCACCTGGGTGCCGACTGCCATGTGCTCCCGGATGGAATCGGAGCCCAGTTCCAGCATGGCCCCGAGCACCGCCCAGGTGCGGCGGCCGCGGCCGAGGTCGGCCAGCGTCCGCAGGGCGGCCCGCATTGATTCGGGGTTGGCGTTGTAGGCGTCATTGATGATGGTGACGCCGTCCGCACGCTCCGTGCGTTCCATCCGCCAGCGGCTGGCGGCCGACTGGGCACTGAGGGAAGCCGCGATCCGCTCCCCCGGGACCCCCGCCGCATAGGCCGCTCCGGCCGCTGCCAGGAGGTTGGTCACGTGGTGCGCGCCGATGAGGCGGCTGCGGACCTGATACCCCGCTGCCTCATCCGGGAAGAAGAGTTCAAACTCCGGGTTTCCGGTTGCGTTCGTTTCCACGTGCGTGGCGCGAAGCCCGGCGTCCGGGATGTCTTCGGCGGCCTGCGCGGAGAAGCCCAGCACGTTGGCGCTGGTCCTGCCCGTCATTCCGGCAACCCGGCCGTCATCGAGGTTGATGACCGCGGTTCCGCTTTCCGGGAGGGCCTCGATCAGTTCCCCCTTGGCAACGGCGATGTTGTCCACTCCGCCGAATTCACCGGCATGGGCGGTTCCGATGCCCAGGACCACGCCGATCCGGGGCCGGACCATGTCCGCGAGATAGCGGATGTGGCCGATCCCGGTGGCACCCATCTCGATCACCAGGTAGCGGGTGTCGAATCCGGCCTTGAAGACGGTCAGCGGTACACCCACCTCGCCGTTGTAGGAACCCTGGGGCGAAACGGTGTTGCCTTCCGCGGCGAGGATTCCGGCGAGCAGGTCCTTGGTGGTGGTCTTGCCGGCGGATCCGGTGATGCCGATAACGGTGAAACCGGAGCCCTCGGCCTCACGGCGGGCCCGGATCCGGCGGACGGATTCGGCGGCCAGTGCGCCCATGGCGAGGACAGCGTCCTTCACCACGATGGCGGGATACGGGTTTCCGGTATCGTCGTGAACGTCACGTTCCACCAGGGCAAGGACGGCGCCGCGTTCAAAGGCCGCACCGATGAAGTCGTGGCCGTCAGCGGTCTCGCCGGGCTTCGCCACATAGAGGGACCCCTCCGTGGCCTCCCGGGAATCCGTGACCACCGCGACGGGCGTGATGGTCGGGGGGGCGGCAAGGCGGCCGTCTGTAATTTCGGCAATTTCCGCCGCAGTAAATGCAATCATCTCGGTCTAGGACTCTATCCGCTCGTCATTCAGAACGGTGAATCCGCGCGCTGTCAAGGCCTCGCGGAGCTCCACCCTGTCGTCGAGCGCCAGATTGACGCCGTTGACTTCCTGCCAGACCTCGTGGCCGCGCCCGGCCACGAGGATCGTGTCCCGGTGATCGGCCATGTCAACGGCTTGCCGGATGGCTGCGTCGCGGGGGTACGACTCAAGGATTGTGCATCCGAGGCCTTCGGTTTCCTGGGCGTGGCGGGCGCCCGCCAGGACGTCGGCACGGATGGCAGCGGCGTCCTCATCGTGGGGGTCGTCGTCGCTGACGATGACCACGTCAGCGAGGCGCGCGGCGATGGCCCCCATGGCCGGCCGTTTGCCCTGGTCCCGCTGCCCTGTGGCCCCGAAGACCACGATCACCCTCGAGCCCGGTTCCGCTGAGCGCACGGCTTCCAGCGCACGCCGGAGGGCGTCCGGGTTGTGGGCAAAGTCGACGACGGCTGCCGGCGCCGTGGAAACGAGCTGCATGCGTCCAGGGACGGCTACGGTGAACGGATCGGCCGAGTCGAGCACTGACTGCAGCGTTTCAGCGTCGACTCCGCTGGCCAGCACCATAAGGGTCGCGAGGGCCGCGTTGGAGACGTTGAAGCCCCCCGGCAGGCCCGTGTGGACACGCAGTTCCGTGCCGTCGCGGTGGCTCAGCCGGAATTCAGTGCCAAGCCCCCGCGGCGCGGTGGCAGTGACGGTCCAGTCGGCGGCGGATGCTGACGGGTCGGTGCCTTCGGCCGTTGCCAGGGTGGTGACCGGAATGGCTGCGCCGGCCGCGAGGCGCCTGCCCCATTCGTCGTCGATTGTGATGACCGCTGACCTGGCCCGGAGTGGTGTGAACAGCTCCGCCTTGGTGTGGAAATAGTCGTCCATGGTGCCGTGGAGGTCCAGGTGGTCCTGGGTCAGGTTGGTGAAGCCGGCGACGTCGAACTGCACCCCGTCCACCCGGTGGAACGACACTGCGTGCGAGGAAACCTCCATGGAGGCAGCGTCCAGGCCGCGTTCGCGCATGAGCGCCAGCAGGGCGTGGATGTCCGTGGATTCAGGCGTTGTGAGCAGGCTGGGAATCGGCTGGCCGCCGGCCACGATCTCGATGGTGCCGATCAGTCCGGTCTTGCGGCCCAGTGCCTGAAGCAGCGCGTTGATGAAGTAGGTGGTGGTGGTCTTGCCGTTGGTGCCGGTGACGCCGAACAGTGACGGAGCGGGGCCCGTTTCCGGCCGGCTCTGGTAGATCAGCGCCGCCAGGCCCCCGACGGCGCTGCGGGGCCGGTCAACCACCAGGACCGGCACGGGAGTGTCTGCAGACAGCGCGAGGAGCCGCGCGCCGTCGTCGTCCGTCACGACCGCAACGGCCCCCGCCGTGACCGCCTGGGATACGAAGTCCGCCCCGTGCCGGGCTGCGCCGGGCAGCGCGACGTACAGGTCGCCCGGCTCCACCGTTCGCGAGTTCAGCGAAATCCCGGTGACGGGTATGGAGCGGGAGGCCCCGGGAACTACGACGCCGACAGACTCGCCGATGGTGCCCAGGGGCACCGGGGCAACGGCCGTCGGCCGGAAGCCGGAACCGGCTTCCGTGCCGTTCGTCGCGTCGGTGCTGCCTGGGGCATGGTGCTCTGACAAGTGGATCTCCGTTGGTGCTAGTGGATCACACCGGGCGTAGGGGAAGTTCCCCTGATGCGTACGATGTTGTGGACGTGCTACTTGACGTACTGGGGCAGCCTGACCGGCTCGCCCGTTGATGGCGGAACGTTGTATGTCCGCAGAACCTGGCTCATCACCGAGCGGAACACCGGACCGTTGGTGATTCCGTAGATGCTGCCTTTGGGGCGCTGCAGGACAACTTCAACAATAAACCGAGGATCGTCCATCGGCGCCATCCCCACCATGGACGCCGTGTACCCGCAGTACCCGGACTTGCCGTCGTCGCACGGTGATTCGGACGTTCCGGTCTTGGCCCCGACGCGGTACCCGTCAATGGCCGCGTCCTTGATCTGGCCTTCGGTCACGGCGCTCTCCAGGATGTCCCGCACCTGCTTCGCGGTCTCCGGAGACACGACCTGACGGCTCTCCTTCGCCGGGACCTTTTCCTCGGTTCCATCGGGGTTGATGTAGCTGTCAATCAGGCGCGGCTGGAGCATCGTGCCGCCGTTGGCAATGGACTGGTAGGCGCGGACGGTCTGCAGCGTGGATTGCGAGACACCCTGTCCGAACAGGACGGTGTACTCCTGCCGGCCGTCCCACTGATCGGCCGGGGTCAGGATGCCGCCGGCTTCGGCGGGCAGCCCGATGTCGGGTGCCTCACCGATGCCGAACTTCTGCAGCCAGTCGTGGCGCTGTTCCTTGGTGAGGCGCGAACCCGCCATGACAGTTCCGGTGTTCATGGACCAGCCAAGGATTCCGGCCAGCGTACGTTCCTCGGTGCCATGGTCGAAGGAGTCCGTGAAGACCTGGCCGTCCACTACAAGGGATGACGGGATAGTGAAATGGTCGAGCGGGCTGGACTTGCCCTCTTGGATCACGGCGGCCGCCGTGATCATCTTCTCCACCGAGCCGGGCTCGTACGCGGCAGTCACCGACCGGACGCCACGGTCCTTGGCAGCCACCTTGCCGGGGTCGTTGGGGTCCGGGGCGTTGGTGTCCGCCATGGCGATGATGTTGCCGGTCTTGATGTCCTGGACGATGATGACGCCCCATTCGGCGCTCAGCTTGTCCGACTGGCTCTGGATGGCCTGCTGCGCGAAGTATTGGAGGTCCGAATTGAGGGTAAGCCGGATGTCCTTGCCGTTGACGGCTGGAGTCAGCTCGTCCACGCCCACCGGGATGCGCAGGCCGTCGGCGCCGATTTCAAAAAGCCGCTTGCCGGGAGTTCCCTTGAGGACTTCGTCCTGGGTCTGTTCCAGTCCCGCCTGGCCGCTGGCTCCGTCCTGCAGGAATCCGACGATCCCGCCGGCCACGGAGCCGTTCGGGTAAACGCGCTTGCTGGTGCCGACGGTGACTATTCCCGGGATCTGCAGCTTGGAGATCCGGTCCTCCATGTCGGGCTTGAGGTCCTTCGCCACGATGTAGTAGGGCTTCTCCCCCGTCAGGGCGTCCTTGATGTCCTCGGGATTCTGTCCCAGGACAGCGGCCAACTCCTCGATGCCCTTGTCCCTGGAGACCGTAACGAGCTCTTCCTTCTCACCGACGGTGTCCAGTCGCCTGAACGACTCGGTCTTGGTGTTGACCCGCTGATCCACCACCACGTTGTAACGGATCACGCTGTCGGCCAGGACCGTCCCGTTCGCGTCCAGGATGCTGCCACGTTCGGCAGGGAGCTCGATCGGGGTCAGGCGGTTGTTCAGTGCGGCCTCAGCCATCCCGCCGATGTCCAGCCCCTGGACCATGAACAGCTTGCCGCCAACCACAAGCAGCAGTGCCAGCATCATGCCCAGTCCGAGGCGGAGCCTCCTGGTGGCGTTGGGCACTTTTGCGGTTGTCTTCTTGCCCGTGCTCTGCGCCACGATGAGTCCTTGCTGGTTGCGTACTGGTGGTCAGTCCTGTCAGTTACTGTCCCGGGGTCTTTTGCTTCGGCGCCGGAACGGAGCCTCCGTGGAGATCAGCCGCGGGCTTTGGCGCAGCCGCGGCCGGGGCTGCTGCCGCCGGTGCAGCTGCGGGCTGCTTAGCGGCCTCGGCTTCCGCCGGTTTGCGGGCGGCCAGCGGATCCTTGGTGGTGGCGGGCGGAACGACAGTGAGCTGTCCGGCAACGGCGGGCGCTGCAATGACGGCGCCCGGCTTGTCACCCTTGGCCGCCGGCTTGGGCGTGCCGCTGACAGTCAACGTGGACAGGTCGATCTGGCCCTTGCCGGTGGAGGCAACCATGCCCAATTCTGCGGCCTTGGCAGCCAGGTTCTGCGGGGCATCGAAGTTCTGGACCTGCTGTGTCAGGTCCTGGTTCTGTTTCGTCAGCGTGGACTGGTCGCTCCGCAACTGCACCAACTGGTACTGGGCAGTGGAGACGGAGATGTTCAGGACCAGGACAGCCATCAGGGCAACAGCCAGCAGGGCGAAGCAGAGCACAACGAAGGGGGCCCGGCGTTTGCGCGGCGTGGAGCGGACTACCGACAGCGGCGTCCGCAGCTTCCGTTCGGAACCTCCGTCAGGCTTGAGCCCCGTGAGGGCACGGGCCGCCGTGCCGGACACGGCTGGGAAGTTCTTGGCAGCGGCGGTGCTCATGCGGCCCTCCTGGCTCTGATTCGTTCAACGGCGCGCAACCTGGCGGACGCTGCGCGTGGGTTTTCGGCGATTTCGTCGGCAGTGGGCACCTCGGTGCCCTTGGTCAGGGTCTTGAGTTCGGCCTTGTGCTCCTCCAGCTCCACCGGGAACCCCAGCGGCGCCGACGACTTTGAGCCGGCCTGGAAGACCTTCTTGACGATCTTGTCTTCCAGCGAGTGGTACGACATGACCACCACGCGGCCTCCCATGGCCAGGGCGTCCACGGCAGCGGGCACCGCGCGCTCCAGCACATCGAGTTCTTCGTTGACTTCGATCCGCAGTGCCTGGAAGGTCCGCTTGGCCGGGTGTCCGCCGGTCTTTGCCGCCCCTGACGGGACAACGGCGCGAATGGTGTCAACGAGTTCACCCGTGGTGGCGAAAGGCTTCGCCTCGCGCGCCGCCACTATGCGGTTCGCGATTCTCCCGGCAAACTTCTCTTCACCCCATTTGCGGATGATGCGGACCAGATCCTCTTCGCTGTAGTTGTTCACCACGTCCGCGGCCGTCTGTCCCCGGCTCGTGTCCATGCGCATGTCCAGGGGTGCATCAAAGGAGTAGGCAAACCCGCGCTCACGCTCGTCGAGCTGGAGGGAGGAAACCCCCAGGTCCATGAGCACGCCGTGGACCTCGGTGACGCCAAGCTCCCGGAGAACATCGGGGATTTCGTCGTAGACAGCGTGCACCAGGTCAGTCCGGCCGGTGAAGGCTTTCAAACGCTCGCCGGCGAGGGCCAGCGCTTCCTCGTCCCGGTCGATTCCGATCAGGTGGAGGTCCGGGAACCGCTGGAGCAGGGCTTCGGAGTGGCCGCCCATCCCGAGGGTTGCATCGATGACCACGGGGCTGTCGCCGCGTTGGCGGGCTGCCTCGATACCCGGGGCCAACAAATTGATGCACCGGTCCTTGAGGACCGGTACATGGCGTTCGGACGTGGGTTTTGGCTGATTGGGATCGCTCATACCGTTGTCCTTTCTTGCCGTTGTGCCTCGGGGTGTTTCTTAAGCCAGATCCCCATCCGCGCCTATCCCAGCGTCCGCCTGGCTCCGGGGAAGTGAGCCAGGAAAACGTTCGGATGGGCGGCTGGAGATCTCGTTCAAGAAACACTTACGTCGTCGCCTCCGGGCTTCAGAAGATTCCCGGGATGGCGTCGTCGGTTTCGGAGAAGGAGGTTTCCTTCTCCGCCAGGTACTCATTCCAAGCCTGGGCATCCCAGATCTCCGCCCGGGAGCCGGCGCCAATGACGGCGAGCTCCCTGCCAAGACCTGCATATGCCCGGAGTGCGGGAGGAATAGTCACGCGCCCCTGCTTGTCAGGTACCTCGTCCGAGGCTCCAGAGAGGAAAACCCGGATGTAGTCACGAGTCTGCTTGGAGGAGATGGGCGCCTCCCGCATTTGCTCGTGAATCCGTTCGAATTCCCGCTCACTGAAGACGTAGATGCAACGTTCCTGGCCCCTTGTGAGTACCAGTCCGCTGGCAAGTTCCTCACGGAACTTCGCTGGGAGGATGATCCGCCCCTTTTCGTCCAAACGCGGCGAGTGAGTGCCAAGAAACATGGCCACCCGCCTGTCTGTCGTCAGGAGCTGCACGTCCCCTGTGCTGCCACTACCCTCTTACTCGCTCCACTTTACTCCACATCGCTCCACAGTCAACGCGACACGAAAGATTCATCCCGGGATTGGACGAATAATCCCCCGGAAATACAGGGTTCCGTGGGCGTGGTGGAAAGTGGAGGGGTTATGACGTTGAGTGGCGCACGCCGGCGTCCCCTGGGAGGACGACGGCGGGACGCCGCGCCCGCCGCGATGGGCCTCCGGGATCGCCGCCCCGGATTGTCGGCGTTTAAAAAGCAAAAGACCCGCCGGGGCGGGTCTTCGTGCGGGTCTGCCGGAGGCAGGGTGGTGCGAAGTGGAGCGTTAGCGAACGGCTGTCACGGTTCGCCGCGGCGGCGTTCGTCCCAGCGTTCCTCAAGGCCGCTCATGAATGAACTGCGCCCCTTACCGGTTTTCTTGGCGCCGGACGATTTTGCTTTCCCGGCGGCGGAACTACGCATCGTTGCGAAATAGACTCCGGCTCCCATCACAATGAAACCGAGTACACCAACAAAAATGCTCTGAAGTGATACGCCCACCAGCAGGAGGAGAACACCGGCCAGGGTGGCCAGCACGCCCATCACAATATGGCGCGTGGACCAGTTACGGCCCGGATCCGATCCCATTGAGTTGGCAAACTTCGGATCGTCCTCGTGCAGCTGCTTCTCCAGCTGCTCGAGCAACTTCTGTTCGTGCTCCGAGAGCGGCATCACGACCTCCTTAAGTCGGCCAACGTCCGGACGTGCCGTGGCCTCTGGTTCTCAATCCGATAACGTCCGGCATGCGCAGGAGGTTCCCGGCCACCGTATACCGGAGGACCCGGGTTCCACGCATTCGGACGAAGGACTGATGCAGCTGGCTGGTCAGTAATTCCAGACGTTCGAAATCTACGTATATCTAAGGATAGTTTGTTGTGCCCTGTTCTGAAAGACGCCGCGGGCGGGCCGGGCGGAGGCACAGGCGCATTGTCAGCCGGGGAGCCAGGAATGCCTTCCGAAGTGCCTTCCGAGGCCGGGTACCGCGCTCAGTCGGCGGTGTTGAGCGGGTCCAGCAGCCGCGCCGGAATCACCGATTTCGAGCCGAACTTCTCAGCCACCCTGTCCAGGGCCTGTTCCGCCGCCCGCCAGTTGTCATCGCGGCGGTCCAGGCTGAGCTGCAGTGAGGCGTGGGCGGCATCCTCGAGCTGCTCCGCCCTCACTCCGACAAGGCGGACTGTCATGGGCCGTGTGCCCAGAGATTCGAGGAGCTGAACGGTAACGGCAAAGATCAGCTGAGCACTGTCAACCGGGGAGTGGACGGTCCTGCTGCGTGTGATGGTGGAGAAATCGGCGTAGCGGAGTTTGAGGGAGATGGTCCTGGCAACCATTCCGGTGCTTCGGAGCCGCTCGGCTGTCCGGTGCGACAAACGCAGCAGCTCCCGGTGCAGGAGCACGTCATCGGCCGTATCCACGGCGAACGTTTCCTCGGCACCGATGCTCTTCTCCAGGCGGACCGGAGTTACCGGCCGGGGGTCAATCCCCCACGAAAGCCTGTAGACGTGCTCGCCGGAGGCCCCCAGCGATTTCTTCAGCGAGGCCGGCGGCGTCGCGGCCACATCCGCCACAGTCCGGATTCCCATGCGCGCCAATACCTCGACGGTCTTGGCTCCGACACCCCAGAGCGCGTTGACCGGAAGACTGTGCAGGTAGGCAACCGTCTCATCGGGCGAGATGAGCAGGAGTCCGTCCGGCTTGCAGCGGGTGGAGGCTATCTTGGCCACAAATTTGCTGGCAGCTATGCCGACGGATGCGGTGATGCCGAGCTCGCCCAGCACACGCCGGCGGATAATCTCACCGATCTCGCGCGGACTTCCCAGCCGCCGGATGGCCCCGCCGACGTCGAGGAAGGCTTCGTCGACGCTGAGGGGCTCCACGAGGTCCGTGATGGACCCGAAGATCGCCATCAGCTGCGCGGAAACCTCATAGTAGAGCTTGTGCCGGGGTTCGATGATGATTGCCGAGGGGCACATGCGCGCCGCTACCGCCATGGGCATCGCGGACTTCACCCCGAAGGCCCGGGCTTCATAGGAGGCGGACAGGACAACCGACCGCTCCGCCGGGTAACCGACGATCACCGGTTTTCCGCGCAGGCCCGGACGGCTCCGGAGTTCCACCGAGACGAAAAAAGCGTCCATGTCCACATGCAGGATGCTGCTTCGACGGAGCTCCCTGAGGGTCGCTTCGAGCTTCTGTTTATCCTGTTCCGACCCCACGCCTACAATCCTATGCCGTGGGACTGACTAAACTGGAGGCTGAATCCGGCGTCAACACCAGGAGGACAGTTTCTGTGAAGGTAATTGGAAAGCTCAAGCCTGCGGGCTTTGCCGTGATCGTGGCCGGCGCCGTGCTGGCCCTGGCGGCATGCACCCCGGCCGATCCCGGCGCCAAGGCCTCGGGGACGGCCAGCGCTTCAGCTTCCGTCACTGAACAGGCATCCACCACTGCACCGGCGAGCCCTTCGGCGTCACCCGGAACCACGGCAACCGTCGGCGCACTCGTCTCCGGCTTCCCGGAAAAACTGCTGCCGGTCATGCCCGGATCAAAGGTGGTCTCGAGCAGCTTCGACAAGACGTCCACTCCGGCGACCGCTGCCCTGGTGGGAAACATCACCTCCCCGGCTGCCGCCGTCGTGGCTTTCTATACGAAGGAGCTGGAAGCCCAGGGCTTCAAGGCTGTGCCCGGGGAGAATGTGGGCGCAGTAGCGTCAAAGGACTTCCTCCGTGGTGACAACGAAACCGTGAACATAGCAGTGGTGGAGACCGGCGGGGTCTCCACGTTCACGATTGGCGCCAACGTCGCAGCCGAGTCCGCCAAGTGACGGTCGCAGAGCAGCTGCGCCTTGAGCAGACGGCCTTCGTGGCCGCCGTCGCCGGCAAGCTCAACGACTTCCTGGCCACCCGCCAATCCGTGATGTCCGCCATATCCCAGGACATCGATCCGCTGATGGGGTCCATCTCCAACCTCGTCACCGGAGGCAAAAGGCTGCGGGCACTCATGTGCTACTGGGGCTGGCGCGGCGCCGGCGGAGACGCGGCGGCCGCCGAGGTGGTCACAGCGGGATCGGCGCTGGAGCTGTTCCAGGCGGCGGCACTGATCCACGATGACATCATTGACCGTTCGGACACACGGCGCGGAGGCCCCAGTGTGCACCGCCGCTTCAGCCAGCTGCATGAAGCCCAGGGCTGGGCCCTGGACAGGGAACGCTTCGGCCATGCCGCCGCCATCCTGACCGGGGACCTGTGCCTCTCGTTCAGCGAGGAGACGTTCACGGACATCGGCGAGGCGGCGGCCTCGGGAAGCCAGGCACGGCTGATCTTTAACCTGATGCGGGCAGAAGTGATGGCGGGCCAGTACCTGGACATCCTGGAAGAGGTCGCCGGACCCATGCGCGACCGCGCCGGAGCGGTAAGCCGCGCCCAGTCCATCATCCGGTTCAAGTCGGCGAAATATTCCACCGAGCACCCGCTTGCCCTGGGCGGTGCGCTTGCAGGCGCCTCCGATGAACTGCTCCGCGGCTACTCGGCGTTCGCCCTGCCCCTCGGCGAAGCCTTCCAGCTCCGGGACGACGTCCTGGGAGTCTTCGGCGATCCCGTCACCACCGGCAAGCCGGCGGGCGATGATCTCCGGGAAGGCAAGCGCACGGTCCTGGTGGCTTTCGCCCTGGACCAGGCGGCACCGGAAGAATCCCGCTTCCTTGACGCCAAGCTCGGAAGCCCGGACCTCTCGGATGCGGACGTGGAGGAAATCCGGCGCATCATTGTGGACTGCGGAGCGCTCCAGGCAACTGAAGTGCTGATCGAGGAATTCGGTCGGGCAGCATTCACGGAACTCGACCTGCTGCCGCTGGAAGACCTGCCCAAGACGGCCTTGCGGAAGCTGGCCGAGGCAACCGTCAGCCGCGCCGCCTGAATTCAGCGGCGCGGCCCGGCGCTCATCGGGACTTAGCGGGGATCCTGGCCAGTACTACCAGGCGAGGGACTGTGCCCTGCGGCGGATTTCCGTCTTGCGGCCTTCACGCAATGCGTCGATAGGCCGGCCCCGCAGTGATTCATCCGGGGTGAAAAGCCACGTAATCAGTTCCTCATCGGAGTAGCCGGCATCCGACAGGACAACGATGGTCCCCTTGAGGCTTTCCACCGGATGGCCGTCCTGCATAAAGTCGGCGGGCACCGAGCGGATTCGACGGTCGCCGACCCTGAGCGCGACCAGCGCCTTTTCGTCCAGCAATCCATGGACCTTAGTGATGGAAACGTTCATCATTTCTGCAACGTCGGGCAGCGGCAGCCATTCGCCTACAAGGCTTTCTACAGTACTCACGGAACAAGATTGCCACGGAAGCGCTATTGCGCCTAGTCAGCGGGAAGCGGCGGCCTGAACCCGCAAATCGACACTCCGAAAAAGGCATATGGACAATGCCCGACAATTCTTGTGCTAATCGGTATTTCGTGAGAGATTCACATAGATCACATTTGCACCAACACTAACTTTAGTAACACTAGTATCGTTCGTAACACAGGCCTGACCGACAGCACTCGCCGCTGAGAAGAGGATCATCCCCATGACGACGCCCCGATCGCCAAAGCAGCACCCCAGGCCGAGCCTGCCTGTGATTGCGGCAACTACGGCCGCCCTCCCGGCAGTCGTCCTGTCCTCAATGGCCATGGCCCAGCCTGCGTTGGCCGAATCCCGGCCGCGGACCGTGCCCGCCACGCTCGCTGCGGCCATGCAGGCCCAGGAAGCGGCACTGAAGTCAGGCGTCATCCCTGCGGCGTCGGTTTCCACGTCCCTTCCCAGCTCCCTGCGGCCCGCCCAGCCCGCGGCGCCGGCCGAGTACACCATTGCGCGCGGCGACACCATCAGCAGCATCGCGGGCCGCTACGGTCTGGACACCTACGCAGTCCTGAAGCTGAACAACCTGCAGCCGAACACCGTCATCTATCCGGGGCAGAAGATCAAACTGACCGGTTCGGCTGCGGCCCCCGCCGCCAAGCCTGCTGCCCCCGCGGCAGCCACAGCCAGCACCGGCGGCAGCGTCTACACCGTCAAATCCGGCGACACCCTGGGCGCCATCGCCGCACGGCACGGCGTCAAGCTGTCGGAGGTGTTGAGCTGGAACGGCCTCAACATGAGCTCCGTCATCTACCCGGGACAAAAGGTCAAGATCGGCAGTGGCCAGTCCGCGGCCCCGGCCCCGGCCGCCAACCCCGCACCGGCTCCGGCGCAGGCCCCGGCACCGGCCGCGAGTTCCGGCTCCTACACGGTCAAGTCCGGCGACACGCTGTCCGCCATTGCCGCAAAACACGGCGTCAAGCTGTCAGACATCCTGTCCGCGAACAAGCTGACCATGTCCAGCATGATCTACCCGGGGAACAAGCTGGTCATCCCCGGAGCCTCGATCCAGCCCGCCGCCAGCGTCACTCCCCTGGTGCCGGGTTCGTTCCTCGGGTTCACCTACCCGGCGGCCGTGGTCTCGTCCGCCAACCAGAACAAGGCCCTGCTCAACGCCTCCCCCGTGCCCAGCCGGGAACAGATGAAGTCGATCGTCGCGGACACCGCGCGGCGGATGGGCGTGGATCCCTCGCTCGCCCTGGCGTTCGCTTACCAGGAGTCCGGTTTCGACCAGCGCGCCGTCTCACCGGCCAACGCGATTGGCACCATGCAGGTCATCCCGGCGTCGGGCGAATGGGCTTCGGACCTTGTGGGCCGCAAGCTGAACCTGCTCGACCCCTATGACAACGCAACTGCAGGCGTGGCCATCATCCGCCAGCTGATCAGTACCAGCAAGGACATGGACCACGCCATCGCCGGGTACTACCAGGGCCAATACTCGGTCAAGAAGTACGGCATGTACGAAGACACCAAGTCCTACGTCGCTGCGATCAAGGCACACAAGAAGAACTTCAGCTAATCCGTTCCGGCACTCGTTCCAAAGCGTGCCGGGTGGGTAACGATACGGGTCCGGATTGCATGTCGATTCGGGCCCGATTCCGTGTAGCACTTAGGATCGTAGGGTGCAGGAAAAAGTGTCGGACTCCCTCGTTGGAACGCTGGTGGACAACCGTTACCGGGTCCAGTCCAGACTGGCGCGCGGCGGAATGTCCACCGTTTACCTCGCAACGGACCAGCGGCTCGAGCGCGACGTTGCACTCAAGGTCCTTCATCCGCACCTGGTGAACGACGGTAACTTCCTGGACAGGCTGGGCCGGGAAGCCAAGGCCGCGGCCAAACTGTCCCACCCCCATGTCGTAGGCGTCCTGGACCAAGGCTCGGACGGACCGACCGCCTATCTGGTGATGGAGTACATCAAGGGCCACACCCTCCGCGACGTGATCAAGGAGAAGGGCGCGCTGTCTCCCCGCCTTGCCCTGGCCCTGATCGACCCCGTGGTGGAAGGGCTGGGGTCGGCCCACGCAGCCGGCCTGATCCACCGGGACATCAAACCGGAAAATGTCCTGATCGCCGATGACGGGCGCATCAAACTGGGAGACTTCGGCCTGGCCCGGGCGGTCACCACCTCAACGAGCACCGGTGCCCTGATCGGCACGGTGGCCTACCTGTCTCCGGAGCTGGTGCTCGGCAGGACCGCGGATGCCCGCAGCGACATCTACTCGGTGGGCATCATGCTGTACGAAATGATCACCGGCAAGCAGCCGTTCGACGGCGAGGTCCCCATCCAGGTGGCCTACCAGCATGTGAATTCGTCAGTGGAAGCCCCTTCGGCCGAGGTGCCGGGGCTGGCCGCCGAAGTCGACGAGCTCGTGCAGTGGTGCACGGCAAGGGACCCCGAGCAGCGCCCGGTGGACGGCAACGCGCTCCTGTCGGAGCTAAGGCACATCCGCACCAACCTCACCGACGCGGAACTGGATCTTCAGCCCCCGGCGGCGATCGCCGCCGTCGCCCATTCACCGGCCGGGCTGCGCCCGCCTGCACACCCTCCTGTCGGGCTGCCGCCCCCTGCACATCAGGACCAAACAGAGGTCCTGTCCGCAGGACAGCATCCAACAGAAATCATCTCGCGCCAGAACAATCCCACCACGGTACTCTCGTCGTCACCGCGGCACCCGGGCCAGTTCGGTGCCCTGGCGGCCCCGGCTGAGCCGGAAGCCGCTTTCGGGGATGCCGGGGACGAACCGGACACCGCGTCCCCGATGAGCAAACGGGCACAGCGCAGGCTTGACCGCGACGCGGCGAGGGCGCAGTCAAAGGCAGCGTCAACGCCGGTCCGGTCGCTCCGCGAAGGCAACCCCCGCCGTCGGGGCCTCCTCTGGATCATCATCCTGGTGATCGCGGCGCTGCTGGCAACGGGCGCAGGCTGGTTCTTCGGCATGGGGCCGGGCTCCCCCGGGACGATTCCCCGGGTCGCCAACAAGACAGTGGCGGAAGCCCAGCAGCTGCTGGGGACGGCCGGATTCCAGTCCACCACCAAGGACGTTTTCGACGACGACATCCGGGCGGGGCTCGTGGTGGGCACCGAACCTGAGGCGGGGCGGGAAATCCGCAAGTTCCAGCCGGTATCGCTCTTCGTTTCCAAAGGTCCCCAGCTGTTTCCCCTGCCCGGAATGACCGGTAAGTCCCTGGACGAGGCAAAGAACGAGCTCAACGGCGCCGAGATGGCACTGGGCACTGTCACCGAGAACTTCAGCGAAACAGAGCCCGCAGGCACCGTCCTTGCCCAGGATCCTGCGGCCGGCACTCCCGCCCGGCACGGTACGCCTGTGAGCCTGACCGTCTCCAAGGGACCGGAGCCCATACCCGTGCCTGACGTGCGCGGGCAGGAGCAGGGTGCCGCGGTCAAAGCGATTGAGGCCGCCGGCCTGAAGGCCGTCATCTCTCCTGAAACGGTCAACGACAAGAAGGTCCCCAAGGGCGCTGTAGTAGCCCAGGAGCCGTCTTCCGGCGCCGCCCTGACGCGCGGCGAGTCCGTCACGCTCACGGTGTCCAAGGGCCCCAAGCTCGTGGATGTCCCCAGCTACATCGGCAAACAGGCCAACGATGCCCGCAAGGCGCTGGAGAAGCTCGGCTTCGAAGTCCGGGTGAACAATATCCTGGGCGGCTTCTTTGGAACAGTGCGGGACCAGGATCCGGTGAACACCCAGGTGCCTGAGGGTTCCGTCGTAACCCTCACCGTCGTCTAGTTCCACCCACGAAAAAGCTCCGCCCGGCTGGTGAAGCCGGGCGGAGCTTTTTTCTGTCAACCGGTGCGGGATCAGCGCTTGGACAGTGCCCCTGCGACGAGGAAGGCCATTTCCAGGGACTGCATGTGGTTCAGGCGCGGATCACAGACCGATTCGTAGCGGTCCAGGAATGCTTCCTGGTCGATGGGGTCGGCGCCGCCGAGGCACTCCGCGACGTCGTCACCCGTCATCTCGACGTGCAGGCCGCCCGGAATGGTGCCCAGCGAGTGGTGGACCTCGAAGAAGCCGCGCACTTCGTCAATGACGTCGTCGAAGTTGCGCGTCTTGTAGCCGTTGGGCGAGGTGACCGTGTTCCCGTGCATGGGATCGGTGACCCAGAGGACCTGCGCGCCGGAGGCCGTGACCTTTTCGACGATGGCGGGGAGCTTCTCGCGGATGTTGCCCGCGCCCATCCGGGTGATGAAGGTGAGCCGGCCCGGTTCGCGGTTCGGATCCAGCTTGTCGATCAGCCGCAGCGCGTCGTCGCCGGACGTCGAGGGGCCCAGCTTGACGCCGATCGGGTTGCGGACGCGGGAAAGGAAATCGACGTGGGCGTTGTCGAGCTCGCGGGTGCGTTCCCCGATCCAGAGGAAATGCGCCGAGGTGTCGTACGGAAGTCCCGTGCGGGAGTCGATGCGGGTTAGTGCGCGTTCGTAATCGAGCAGCAGCGCTTCGTGGCTGGCGTAGAACTCCACGCGCTTGAGGGCCTCGAAGTCCGCACCGCAGGACGCCATGAACTTGATGGCACGGTCGATGTCCCGCGCCAGCGACTCGTAGCGGGCGTGGGCCGGGTTTTCGGTGAAGCCCTTGTTCCACTGGTGCACCAGGCGGAGGTCCGCGAAGCCGCCCTGGGTGAAGGCACGGATGAGGTTCAGCGTGGAGGCGGACGTGTGGTACGCCTTCAGCATCCGGCCGGCGTCGTGGGCGCGGGATTCCGGGGTGAAGTCGTAGCCGTTGACGATGTCACCCCGGTAGGCGGGGAGCGTCACGCCTTCGCGCGTTTCGTCGTTGGAGGATCGCGGCTTCGCGAACTGTCCGGCCATGCGGCCCATTTTGATGACGGGCATCGCCGCACCGTAGGTGAGGACGACGGCCATCTGCAGGATGGTCTTGACCCGCGCGCTGATCTTGTCAGCCGTCGCTGCCTCGAACGTTTCGGCGCAGTCCCCGCCCTGGAGCAGGAAGGCCTTGCCTTGCGCGGCAGCGGCGAGCCGTTCACGCAGGATGTCCACTTCGCCGGCAAAGACGAGCGGCGGAAGGACGGAAAGTTCCTTCACAGACGCGTCAAAGACCTCTTTGTTTTGCCAGCTGGGCTGCTGGGAGACCGGCAGTTCCCGCCAGTGGTCCAGTCCCGGATAGTTGGCGGCACCGCTCTGGGCGGTACTGGTCAGCAGGGAGGCAGGTTTTGCAGATAGCTCAGTCACACTACAAGACTAGTTCCCGGATCCGGGTTTCCGCACCGCTACCGTCATTCGTCCCAAACAGGCGTCACAGAACCGGTAACGGGAACAAGCGTCGATGAACCGGCGTCAGGCTTTCCCGGGTTCCGCGGGGCCGCTGCCGCCGCCGGAACCGTCCGAGCCCTCATTGGGTTTGCCCGCCAGCCGCAGTTTGACCACGGCCGCATATTCGTCCACGTACTCCTGCCCGGACAGGCGCATGAGCTCGTACATGATTTCGTCCGTGACGGACCGCTGGATCAGGCGGTCGTCCTCCATGCCGTAATACCGGCTGAAGTCCAAGGGTTCACCGAAGATCATGCCGATGCGCCGGATGTTCGGCATCCGTTTCCCGATGGGCTGGACCTTGTCCGTTCCGATCATGGCCACGGGAATCACCGGAACCCTGGCCTGCAGGGCGAGTTTCGCCACGCCGACCTTTCCACGGTGAAGCCGCGAGTCGGGGCTTCGGGTTCCTTCCGGATAAATGCCAAGCAGCGAGCCGTGCGTGAGGACGTCCATTCCGGCGTTGAGCGAAGCGGCGGAGGCCGCTCCCCCGGAACGGTCCATGGGCAGCTGGTTCGTCAGCCGGAAAAAGAGGGCCGTCAGCCTGCCTTTGAGGCCCTTGCCGGTGAAGTACTCGGACTTCGCCAAAAAAATTACGGGGCGCGGCACCATAAGGGGCATAAAGATGGAGTCGGAGAAGGACAGATGGTTGGAGGCCAGGATGGCTGCGCCTTCGGCGGGGACGTTGTCGAGCCCCTTGACCCAGGGCCGGAACAGGAGCTTGAGCACCGGTCCCAGAACGAACGTCTTCATGAACCAATAAAACACGTGGCGTACCTCTCCGGAGGGCGTCTGGCCGGCCCTCCGACGGGTCCGGCCAGGCCTTCAATGCAACCCTACTCTAGTGAGATTTGTGGCGAAGAGTGACACGATGGGCGTATGAGAGAAAGCAGCAAACCGTCGACGCCTGCCGCTTTCAGTTACCCCGGCCATGGCAGGAATGCCAGGATTGGCATCGCGATTTGCCACGGCTTCACCGGGAGTCCCCTCAGCGTCATGCCGTGGGCCCTGCACCTGGCCGGGCAGGGGTTTGCGGTCTCCGTCCCCCTCCTGCCCGGGCACGGGACCGACTGGCGCGAGCTGGCCCGTTCCGGCTGGCGGGAATGGGCCGGAGCCTTCGATGCCGCCTATGTTGAGCTGGCGGGCCGGACTGAGGCCTGCTACGTCGCCGGGCTGTCCATGGGAGGCGCCGTCGCCCTGCGGACGGCGTCCCGCCACCCCGTTGCCGGAGTGGCCGTGGTCAACCCGGGGCTCAGCTTCTACGACCGCAGGGTGCGGATCATCGGCATCCTGAAGTACTTCCAGCGGACCACCCTGCCGATTGTGGAGGCCAACCCCACCGCGGCCACGACCGAGGATGGCGACTATTCACGGACACCGCTCGCGGCCGTCCACCAACTGAAGAAGCTGTTTGCTGCCGCCCGCCGCGGGTTGCCGCGCGTGACCGCCCCGGTCCTGGTCTTCAAATCGGACAACGACGACGTTGTGCCGCCGTCGTCCCTGGCGATGATCAGGCGGCGGCTGGGGTCAGCTGACCTTGGCGTCATCCCGCTGCCAAACAGCGGACACGTCGCCACACTGGACAACGATGCGCCGGTGATTTTCGAGAATTCGACCCGCTTTTTCCATGAGCACGCGCCGCACCACGTATCCTCGGAGACATCATGAGCATCGCCGCCGACCACAGCCCTTTCAGCAGCCCCTTTACCGGCGACGGCCCGTCGGTTGGCGTCGCCGTTTCCCATGGCTTCACCGGCAGCCCGCACGGCGTGCGGGCCTGGGCCCAATCCCTGGCGGACGCCGGCTTTGCCGTGCGGATGCCGCTCCTGCCAGGACACGGCACCAGCTGGCAGGAACTTGCGAGGACCCGTTGGCAGGATTGGCATGCCGCCTACGACGCTGCCTACCTGGAGCTTGAGGCCGAATGCGACCACGTCTTCACGGCCGGCCTGTCCATGGGAGGCGCACTCGCCCTGAGGGTGGCCGCCCGGCGCCCTGTGTCGGGAACAATCGTCGTCAACCCGGGCCTGGTCATCGACGATCCCCGCGCCCCCCTCGCGGGCATCCTGAAGCTGGTGATGAAAAGCACTCCCGCCATTGCGAACGACATCCTGAAGCCGGACATGGACGAGGGCGCCTACCCGCGGACACCGGTGGCGGCGGCCCACGAACTCAACAAGATGTTCAAGGACACACTGCGGCTACTGCCCCTGATCACCGCACCCGTGCGGGTGTTCCGCTCTACGGTGGACCACGTGGTGTCCGACTCCAGCATTGTGGCGCTGCGCCGTGGCCTCACCAACGCCCCGCTGGAGCTCAGCGCCCTGGAAAACAGCTACCACGTGGCCACCCTGGACAATGATGCCGAGGAGATTTTTCGCGGGACCGCGGAATTCATCCGCAGAGTGGTGCCGGGACACGTGGACGCTACTCCCTCTCGCCCTGAAGGACACGGCTGATGACCAGATCCGACTCCAATTCCTCGGACCAGAGCGCGAACCAGGACGACGCCGTATGGCTGGATTTGGTCTCGCGGCTCGAGGGCCGCGACCCGGAGGCTCCGGCCGGAGAAGGCAGCGCCCCGTCCAAACGGCCGTTCCGCGACTTCGATCCCCTGGGGCTGTCCGGCGCCGCCCCGACGGAGCCCTCGGCGTCGGAACGCCAGGCCGCGTCCCATGAGCCGCTCCCCCGGCCGGACCACGCGGCGGCGGGCACCGGGCCCCGGGACTATGAAGCGGACGACGACGACCCGTTCGTTCCCGAGGAACCGCCAAGCCTTGCCGGAACAAATCCCCTGACCATGCTGGCCTGGCTGGGGGCTGTGGGCGGACCCGTGGCCCTGGTGCTCGCCGCCATGTTTTGGCGGTCGGCGCCTCTGATGGCCATTTTGGGCATTGTCGCAGCGTTCGTCCTGTCAGTGATCTACCTGATCATGCAGCTGCCACAGGAAAAAGACGATCACGACGACGGCGCCCGGGTTTAGCGTTTAGCCGTGCATCCGGCTGCTGACCCGGGACAGGTCCGCGGCGCCAATCAGTCCGGCGTTGGGCCCCAGTGCTGCCAGTGCAATCTCGGCAGCCGGCCGGAAGCCGCGCCCGGTCAGGTTCCGGGCAAAAGCCTTGCGTGCCGGCGCCGCCAGCAGTTCTCCCGCATCGCAGAGCCCTCCGCCGATCACGAACTTTCCGGGATCCAGCGCGGCCGCGAGGTTGGCAAGGCCGAGGCCCAGCCACTCCCCGACGTCTTCCAGCAATTCCCTCGAGGTGGGGTCCCCTGCCTTGGCCAGATCCGTCACGATGGCCCCGGTGATCCGGTCCACCTGCCCGTCCACGGCTTTCAGGAGTTCCTGCGCCACAGGTGAATTGGCAGCCGCAAGCTCACGGGCTTCGCGGCCGAGGGCGTTTCCGGACGCGTACTGTTCCCAGCAGCCGCGGTTTCCGCATTCGCACCGGTGCCCGCCGGGCATGATGATCTGGTGGCCGAACTCACCCGCGACGCCAAACCGTCCGCGTTCCACCCTGCCGTCCATCACCATGGCACCGCCGATCCCGGTGCCCAGCGTGATGCAGACGAGCCGGTTCTGTCCCTGCCCTGCACCGAAGCGCCACTCCGCCCACGCTGCGGCATCGGCGTCGTTGGTCAGCAGGACCGGCCGGCGCAGCAGGCGCTGGAGGTTTTCCCGCAGGGGTTCGTTGCGCCAGGCGAGGTGCGGGCTGAACAGCACCGTCCCGCCGTCGAGGTCCATCCAGCCGGCCGCGCCGATGCCCACCGACCAGATGCGGTGGCCGCGGCCCAACTCCTCCACGAGTTCCACGATCACCTGTTCCACCGCCCGGGGATCGTTCCCGGGCGTGGAACGCCTGCCCTGGCTGAGGATCCGGCCGTCTGCGTCCACCACACCGGCGGCAACCTTGGTTCCCCCGATGTCCACGCCGATCGCCAGCCCCTTGCGGCCCAGCCGGAGGTGCTCGCGGAAGCTCTGGCTTGCAGAGAGCGAATCCTGCGCCGAAGGCTTCCTCCGCCGCCAGGCGGCCGTCCGTCGGTAGGGTCTGGGCAGGTCGCCGGGCGAAGGTGTGTGCATGGTTCCCCATTCTATTGCCCGGCCCCTGTTTCCCTGCGCCGCCGGCCATGTGCGAAACGGCTGCAGGCGGGGCTCCAGAGATGGCCCCAGACGGGCCGGACTGGCGGGATTCCTGCACTTAACCGTAAAGTTACTCGCCAGTAGGTTAATCAGAACATACCTCCGCAACGGGCGTACTAGTGTTAGCAGTACCCCCTGCGGGTCTATGGATAACAAAGGAGCTATCGTGCGCGAATTCAGTGTTCCGCCCTTGGTCAAAGTACCCCCGGAAACCAACATCACCGACCTGGTGCTGCGGCAAGCCGCCAAGGCCTCGAACCCGTCCCTGTATTCGCGTCTCGATGCCGCCGGGCAGTGGCAGGATGTTTCCGCCTCCGACTTCCTCGCGGACGTCCGCGTCCTGGCCAAGGGCCTCATGGCCAGTGGCGTCGCAGCCGGGGACCGCATCGGCATCATGTCCCGCACCCGGTATGAGTGGGCACTGGTGGACTTCGCCATCTGGTTCGCCGGCGGCATCTCCGTTCCCATCTACGAGACGTCCTCACCCACTCAGGTGGCCTGGAACCTGGGTGACTCGGGTGCAGTCGCCGCCTTTGGCGAGTCAGCGCGCCACGAGGACATCATCCGGCAGGCCGCCACCTCCGAAGGACTCTCTTCGCTTGCCCACGTCTGGCAGCTTGAGGGCGCAGGGCTGGAGGAGCTGCGCGCCGCCGGTACGGCCGTCAGCGACGAAGACCTGGAAGCACGCAGGAGCCTGGCTTCGCTCTCTGACGTCGCCACGATCATCTACACCTCGGGCACCACGGGCCGGCCCAAGGGCTGCGAACTGACGCACGGCAACTTCGTGGAGCTTTCCGAGAACGCCCTGGCCACTTCGCTGTCCGGCATCGTCCATGAGCAGGCCAGGACCATTATGTTCCTGCCGCTGGCCCACGTGTTCGCCCGCTTCATCTCGGTCCTGGCCGTGGCTGCCGGTGTCACCGTGGCCCACACGCCGGACATCAAGCACCTCCTGCCCGACCTGCAGAGCTACAAACCGACGTTTATCCTGGCGGTGCCGCGGGTGTTCGAAAAGGTCTACAACTCCGCACTGACGAAGGCCGAGGACGGCGGCAAGGGTGCCATATTCCACAAGGCGGCCGACACCGCCATCGCCTACTCGCGTGCCCGGCAGGCCGGGTCTGTGGGCTTCGGCCTCAAGCTCCGGCATGCGCTCTTCGACAAGCTCGTCTACAGCAAACTGCGCGCGGCCATGGGCGGCGAGGTGGCCCACGCCGTGTCCGGCGGCGGACCCCTGGGCGAACGCCTGGGGCACTTCTTCCAGGGCATCGGCATGCAGATCCTCGAAGGCTACGGCCTGACCGAAACCACGGCCCCGATCACGGTGAACACTCCCCAGCTGATCAGGATCGGAACAGTGGGCGCCCCCCTGCCCGGAAATGCAGTGAAGATAGCCGACGACGGCGAGATCCTCACCAAGGGCGTCTGCGTAATGCGCGGCTACTACAAGCGTGACGACCTCGCGGCCGACACCTTCGTGGACGGCTGGTTCCGCACCGGCGACATCGGCCAAATGGACAGTGACGGCTTCCTGACCATCACGGGCCGCAAGAAGGAAATCATCGTAACGGCCAGCGGCAAGAACGTGGTGCCCGCCCTGCTGGAAGACCAGATCCGGGCTGACGCTCTCGTGTCGCAGGTCCTCGTGGTGGGAGACAACAGGCCGTTCATCGGCGCGTTGGTGACGTTGGACGAGGAAGCCCTGCCGGGTTGGCTGCAGCGCCACGGGCTGCCTGCCGGCACCACCCTTGCAGCAGCGGCGGACCATCCTGTGGTCAAGGCTGCCATCCAGGACCTGATCACGCACGCCAACCAGTCCGTGTCCCAGGCCGAGGCCATCAAGTCGTTCCGGATCGTGCCGTCGGACTTCACCGAGGCATCCGGCCACCTGACCCCGTCAATGAAGGTCAAGCGGGCCCAGGTGATGAGGGACTTCGAGTCGGTCATCGTGGACATGTACGCTGCACCCCGCCCGGCCCGCGCCGAGCCGTCAGGACAGCACTAGATCCAGCGCCAGCTGCATCTGACCGTCCCGGCGATTGCCGGGACGGACATTAAACGGAAAGGCCTCCCGGCATTCGCCGGGAGGCCTTTCCGTTTGTCGCTTACTCCGCTGGGCTACTCGACCACGAGCAGCAGGTCTCCGCCCTGGACCTGTTCCACGGCGGATACCGCCAGCCGGGAAACCGTTCCGGCCGCCGGCGTCGTGATGGAGGCCTCCATCTTCATGGCCTCGATGGTGGCGACCGTATCGCCGGCGTTGACGGCGTCGCCCACCTTGACCGTCAGCGTAACGGCACCGGCGAACGGCGCGGCGACGTGGCCCGGCTGGGTCGGGTCTGCCTTCTCAGCAGCCTTGACGTTGCTGACAACGGAGCGGTCGCGGACCACAACCGGCCGGGACTGCCCGTTGAGCGTGCACATCACGGTGCGCATGCCCTTCTCATCCGGCTCCGAAACGGCTTCGAGGGAGGCGATCAGGCGCACGCCCTTCTCGAGCTCGATCTCGTGTTCCGCTCCGCGCTGGAGCCCGAACAGGTAGTCGCGGGTGTCCAGGACCGAGAGGTTGCCGTAGGTCTCCACGCTCTTCAGGTAATCCTTGGTGGGACCCTCGAAGAGCAGCCGGTTCAGGGTCTGCTGACGGGTCTTGGAATCACCCTTCAGGGCGGCGCTGTCCTCGGCGCTCAAATCGGCGTCGCGTACCTTGATGCTGCGGCCCTGGAGGGCCTTGGTGCGGAACGGCTCAGGCCAGCCTCCGGGAGGATCCCCGAGTTCGCCGGACAGGAAACCGATGACGGAGTCCGGGATGTCGTAGTTCTGCGGGTTCTCGTTGAAGTCAGCGGGGTCGGCGTTGAGGCCCACCAGGTGCAGGGCGAGGTCACCCACTACCTTGGAGGACGGCGTGACCTTCACGAGCCGGCCCAGGATGCGGTCGGCTGCCGTGTACATGTCCTCGATGGCCTCGAAGCGTTCGCCGAGGCCAAGGGCCATGGCCTGCTGCCGCAGGTTGGAGAGCTGGCCGCCGGGGATCTCGTGCTGGTAGACGCGGCCGGTGGGACCCGGCAGGCCGGACTCGAACGGGGCGTAGACGCGCCGCACGGCCTCCCAGTACGGTTCCAGCGAGCTGACCTTGGCCAGGCCAAGGCCGGTGTCGCGCGGGGTGTGGGCCAGGGCGGCAACCAGGGCGGATGCCGAGGGCTGGCTGGTGGTGCCGGCCAGGGACGCCGAGGCGACGTCCACAGCGTCCACTCCCGCATCCACGGCGGCCAGGAGCGTGGCCAGCTGCCCGCCTGCCGTGTCGTGGGTGTGCAGGTGGACCGGGAGATCGAAACGGTCCCGCAAGGCCGCGACAAGCTTCGCAGCGGCTGCAGGGCGCAGGAGGCCCGCCATGTCCTTGATTGCCAGGATGTGCGCGCCGGCGTCGACGATCTTTTGCGCCAGCTCCAGGTAGTAGTCCAGCGTGTAGAGCTTTTCGTCGGGATCGAGCATGTCGCCGGTGTAGCAGAGGGCGACTTCGGCGACGGCTGTGCCGGTGGCCCGCACCGCCCGGATGGCCGGAGCCATCTGGTTGACGTCGTTCAGGGCGTCGAAGATCCGGAAGATGTCGATTCCGGTGGCTGCGGCCTCGTTGACGAAGGCATCGGTGACCTCCTCCGGGTACGGTGTGTAGCCCACGGTGTTCCGGCCGCGGAGCAGCATCTGCAGGCAGATGTTGGGCAGGGCCTTCCGAAGGGCTGCGAGCCGGTCCCAGGGATCCTCGCCGAGGAACCGCAGGGCGACGTCGTACGTGGCTCCGCCCCAGGCCTCCACGGAGAGCAGCTCAGGGAGCAGCGCGGAGACGGCGGGGCCCGCCGCGACGAGGTCGCGGGTACGGACGCGGGTGGCCAGCAGCGACTGGTGGGCGTCGCGGAACGTGGTGTCGGTGACGGCCACGGCAGTCTGCTCGCGCAGGGCCTTGGCGAAGCCCTCGGGACCCAACTCGAGCAGCCGCTGGCGCGAACCCTTGGGGGCGGGGGTGTCCCCGACGGCGGGCAGCTTCGCAGCGGGGTTCGAGTGGACGGTGAGTTCGCCGTTGGGCTTGTTGACGGTGACCTCTGCCAGCCAGGTCAGCAGTTTGGTGCCGCGGTCCGCGGAGACGCGGGCCTTGAGCAGCTCGGGGCGCTGGTCAATGAAGTTCGTCGCCACATCGCCCGCGATGAAGTCCTTATCGTCCAGGACCGCCTGGAGGAAGGAAATGTTGGTGGACACACCGCGGATGCGGAATTCCGCCAGGGCGCGCCGGGCACGCGCCACGGCTGCGGGGTAGTTGCGGCCGCGGCAGGTCAGCTTGACCAGCATCGAGTCGAAGTGCGGGCTGATCTCGGCACCCGAGTAGACGGTGCCGCCGTCGAGCCTTACACCGGCTCCGCCGGCAGAGCGGTAGCCGGTGATCTTTCCGACGTCGGGCCGGAAGCCGTTGGCCGGGTCTTCGGTGGTGATGCGGCACTGCAGTGCTGCACCCTTGAGCTGGACGGTCTCCTGGGACAGGCCGAGGTCCGCGAGCGTCTCGCCCGACGCGATGCGCAGCTGTGCCTGGACCAGGTCCACGTCAGTTACTTCCTCGGTGACCGTGTGCTCCACCTGGATGCGGGGGTTCATTTCAATGAACACGTGCTGTCCGGCGCGCTCACCGACGGTGTCCACGAGGAACTCGACGGTGCCTGCGTTGACGTAGTTGAGCGCCTTGGCGAACTTGACCGCGTCGCGGTAGAGCGCCTGCCGGATGCCTTCATCCAAATTGGGGGCCGGTGCGATCTCGATGACCTTCTGGTGCCGGCGCTGGATGGAGCAGTCGCGTTCGAAGAGGTGCATGACATTGCCCTCGGCATCGGCCAGGATCTGGACTTCGATGTGGCGGGGGCGCAGGACTGCCTGCTCCAGGAACATGGTGGGATCACCGAACGCGGCATCGGCCTCGCGCATGGCGGCCTGCAGCGCTTCGGGCAGGGCTTCCCGGGTGTCCACGCGGCGCATGCCGCGTCCACCGCCGCCGGCGACGGCCTTGGCGAAGATGGGGAAGCCGATCTCGTCGGCAGCGGCGATCAGCTCATCCAGGTCCCTGGAGGGCTGGCTGGAATTGAGCACCGGCACGCCGGCATTCCGCGCAGCTTCAAGAGCGGCGACCTTGTTGCCGGCAAGCTCAAGCACCTCGGCCGGCGGCCCGACAAACGTGATGCCCGCTGCTTTGGCGGCCCGGGCCAAGTCCGGGTTTTCGGAGAGGAAGCCGTAACCGGGGTAGATGGCGTCGGCGCCGGATTCCTTGGCCACCCGCACCACTTCGTCCACGTCGAGATAGGCGCGGACAGGATGGCCCTCTTCGCCGATCAGGTACGCTTCATCAGCCTTCTGGCGGTGGATGGAGTTACGGTCCTCGTTGGGGAACACAGCTACAGTCTTGGCGCCCAGCTCGTAGCCGGCACGGAAGGCGCGGATCGCGATCTCGCCGCGGTTAGCCACCAGAATCTTGGAAAACATACTTCTCCTGCATCATTGCGCGGGTGTATCGGTAAGTGGTCACAGTGTGTAAGACGTGCGCGGGGAAACACAAATCATTGTGTCGACCATCACAGAATTATCCGTCATGCGGGCGGGAATAGGCACGCCGGGGTGGTAGCGGCCGTCGGGGTCCCGCCGGATGCGCCGCACACACGCCCAATGAAACGGGATTCACGGGCGCGGCAACATATGATGAGTTGGGGGTGGCGCAAGCCCGCCCTCCGCTCCGGGCAAGCCGGAGCCGGCACTACCCCAACACGGCAACCGGCGTTAGGTATTGGTTTTTCAAGTGCAAGTAGTCAGCATCAGCAGCCTCAAAGGCGGGGTCGGCAAAACTTCCGTCACCACCGGATTGGCATCTGCGGCCCTGGCCGCCGGCATCCCCACTCTCGTGGTGGACCTTGATCCCCATGCGGACGCCAGCACCGCACTGGGCGTCCAGCCCGATGACCAACTGGATATCGGCAGGATGCTCAAGTCACCGCGCCGGGCCCGCCTGGCGGAGAACGTCGTCACGAGCAGCTGGGTGGCCCGCGAAAACTACAACGGAGCCCGGCCCGCCGTCCTGGACGTGGCCCTCGGTTCCGCATACACCGGGATTTACGACCGCCCGGACCTCGGCCGCCGGGACCTGCGCAGGCTTTCGGCAGTCCTGGCTGGCACCGATAAGTACCAGCTGATCCTGGTCGACTGCCCGCCCTCGCTGAACGGCCTGACCCGGATGGCATGGTCGGCCAGCAGCAAGGTGGCCCTCGTTGCCGAACCGGGATTGTTTTCGGTGGCCGGCACGGAGCGCACCATGCGCGCCATCCAGCTCTTCCGCCAGGAATTTGCCCCGAACCTCTCCCCCGCCGGGATCATCGCGAACCGTGTCCGCACCGGTTCGTCCGAGCACGCCTTCCGCCTGGCCGAGATGCAGTCCATGTTCGGTGAACTGCTGCTGACCCCGCACATTCCGGAGCAGGCAAACTGGCAGCAGATCCAGGGCGCCGCCCATTCTGTTCATCACTGGCCGGGTGATTCGGCCAAGAACGCCGCCAGCCTGTTCAACACACTGCTCGACAACCTCCTGGCCTCCAACGGTGTGGATTCCACTGGGGCAGCCCGGGAACGCAGCCTGCGGTAGCGCGCTTCCGGGTTCCGGACGTCAAAGCGCAGAAAAGGCCGCCTTCCTGATGGAAGGCGGCCTTTTCTGTTGGTCCCGTGTTGACCTGACATCCAGCCAGGCTTCTCCGGTCAGCCGATCTTGCGGGCGGCCCTGCGCTTGCTGAGTTCATCATCCGGGAAGGACTGCTCGACGGCATGCTCGCTGGGAAGCGCCGCGAGGCTGCCTTCCACTTCGCGCCACACGCGGCCGACGGCAATCCCGAAGACGCCCTGGCCGCCCTGGACCAGATCGATGACCTCATCCGCGGACGTGCACTCGTAAACGCTTGCGCCGTCGCTCATCAGGGTGATCTGGGCGAGGTCTTCAACGCCACGTTCGCGCAGATGCTCCACCGCAGAACGGATCTGCTGCAGCGAGACACCGGTATCCAGGAGCCGCTTGACCACTTTCAACACCAGAATGTCGCGGAACCCGTAGAGACGCTGCGAGCCGGAGCCGGCGGCACCGCGCACGGCCGGCTCAACGAGACCCGTGCGGGCCCAGTAGTCGAGCTGGCGGTAGGTGATGCCTGCGGCCTTGCAGGCGGTCGGTCCGCGGTAGCCTGCGTCCTCGTCCAGGACGGGGAGGTCTTCCGTGAAGAGGAGGCCCTGGGCACCACTCGCCGGCAGGGCTACGCCTGCCGTTGAAGCCTGCTTTAGCTCGCCTGCTTCGCCTTTCGGACTCACGTGGACCCTCCTCGTCGTATGCTCCCCTAAGGAAGTCGCAGCAACAGCGATCACAGATTTGAAATTCATCCGTGTAATTCAGCCGGGGCTGCACATTCCAGTGTGACTTGCGCGGCTGTTGTATGCAATGGGAACTTGATACCTTCGACGTTAGGCCTGCCACGCCCCAAGGTCAAAGACGTTGGCCCATTTCAGGGGCGTGTCGAAACTTTCAGCTTCAACTTCAACCTTAATGTGGTCTCAGCCGTCGAAGTCTTCCGGTTCAACGTCGTCCAGGAACTCCCGGAAGCGCCGCAGTTCGCGCTCCTCGTCCACGGTGGGGGGCTCGGTGTCCTCGCCTTCGTCGTGCTCGGTAATCCGGACACCGGCTTCATCCATGACCGAGTCCGCGCACCAGATGCGGCATTTGGCCCGCAACGCCAGGGCCAGGGCGTCAGAGGCCCGGGAACTCACGGTGGTGCCGTCTTCAAACTGCAGCTGGCCGTAGAAGATGTTGTCTTCAACAGCAACGATGTTCACGCTGACGATCGAGTGGCCCAGCGACTCGACGACGTCGATCAGAAGGTCGTGTGTCATGGGCCGCGGCGGCACCACTCCCTGCTGGGCCAGCGCAATCGCACTGGCCTCGGGGGTGCCGATCCAGATGGGCACGTGCCTTTCTCCGTGGATCTCCCGCAGCAGCACCAGCGGCTGGTTCGAGGGCAGCTCGATCCTCACGCCCACGATCTCCACTTCAATCATCAGATGTCCATTCGCGATATACGGTCCTGCACCAGGGCACGGTGCAGCGTCAGGCACAGATCACTGATTTCCCGGGCTGCCTCAGCGGCCCGGGCATGGGATGCAGCGTCCTTGCGGGAGGTCAGCGGCGCGACGGCCCGCTCCACCAGCCCGAACTCCCGTTCCGCGGCGGCCTGGAACGGCCGAAGGTGGCGGGGTTCGAGGCCGTGGCTTTCCAACTGCACGCACGCGCGTGCCACCTGCAGGGCGTGCTCGTCGAACTTCCCGTTGACGTGGCCGATCAGGCCGAAGTCCAGCAGGGACTGCAGGAGCGGCACACTGGCGCCGGACTCGGCCCGCAATTGGTCCTCGCTCAGCCTGCGCACTTTGTTCTGGAGTTCGGTAGCGAGCTCGTCGGAAACGATCCGGGGCGACACCGTGACGCCGGGCGGCAGGTTCTCCGGGCGTTCGCCGCGGTCAATGGCGTCCAGATAGTCCTTGATGACCTTCAGCGGAAGATACTGGTCCCGCTGGAGGGCAAGGACGAATCGAAGCCGCTCAACATCGGTGTCCGCGTACTGCCGGTAGCCGGCGGGCGTGCGTTGCGGGTTAATCAGGCCCTTTTCTTCAAGGAACCTGATTTTGGACGCAGTCATTCCGGGAAAGTCGTCGCTCAGCTGCGCGAGTACTTCCCCGATGTTCAGGACCTGGGGTCCGCGCCGTTCCGGTTGTGCCAGTGCCACAGGCAACTACCCCGGGATCAGACGTTGCCTGCTGCGCGGGCAGGGCTGAGGTAGAAAGTGAGCCGGAACTTGCCGATCTGGACTTCATTTCCGGATTTGAGTTCCACGCTGTCCACACGGTCGTGGTTGACGTAGGTGCCGTTGAGGCTGCCGGTGTCAACGACCTCGAAGCTGCGGGCAGTCCGGCGGAATTCGACGTGGCGGCGGGACACGGTGACGTCGTCAAGGAAGATGTCCGCGTCCGGGTGGCGGCCGGCCGTGGTGACGTCCGAGTCCAGCAGGAAACGCGCGCCCGCATTGGGTCCGCTGTGGGCAACCAGGAGTGCCGAACCGAACGGAAGCGCCTCGACGGCAACCCGTTCCTCCCGGGACAGCCTGGGCTCAATGATCGGCTCGTCACGGATTGGCGTGAGGTGGATCGAGGTGGTCTCCGAAGCCTTCACTCCGCCCGTGCCGTAATCACCACTGCTGTGGTTCTTCTCGTGACCAACCATGGATTCCTCCTCTTCCGTTGCAGATGTCCCCCTGCAAACAACGCGTACCCTCCGGAAAAGCCTGGCTGATCCGGTAATCGGCGTGTCGTCCGGCTGTTAATTGCTTAACAGCCGGACCGCCATGCCAGTTGTCTTTAGCCTACCTGTTGTTCGTACTCCGATGCACTGAGCAGGGACTCCACTGCATCAGCCTCTGCAAGCTTGACTTCAATCAGCCAGCCCTCGCCGTAGGGATCGCTGTTAATGAGCGCCGAATCGGTGTCCAGCGCTTCATTGCGGGCAACGATTTCTCCAGTCACGGGAGCATAAATGTCGCTCACGCTCTTAGTGGACTCCACCTCGCCCACGACGTCATTCGCGGTTACCTTCGTGCCGACTTCGGGCATCTGGGCGTAGACGACGTCACCCAGCGCGTCCTGGGCAAAATCGGTGATGCCGACGCGCACCACGCCGTCAGCGTTCGGCGCGGTAACCCACTCGTGTTCGGCAGTGTAGGACAGGTCTTCGGGAATGTTGCTCATCAGGGGCCTTTCATCGGGTCAACCAGGAATATCGGTCAATCAGCAATGTCATCGGAGGTCTGCAGAACAAGCCGCCGCTGAAAGTATATGCATATCAACTGCCGCGGCAGGGAGCGCCCCGTCGGACCCTTGTGGCACAGTGGTGACATGCCAGAACTTCCCGAAGTGGCCGGGCTGAGCGCTTTCCTGGGCACCCAGCTTCGCGGAGCCGTGCTGACGAAAATCCAGATCGTCTCGTTTGCGGTCCTCAAGACGGCGGACCCGCCGTACACGGCGTTGGAAGGCCGGACCATCACCGACGTCCAGCGCCAGGGGAAGTTCATCATCCTGGATACCGGCGGAATCTACCTGGCGTTCCATCTCGCCAAGGCCGGCTGGCTGCGGTACACGGAATCGCCCTCGAATGCCGTACTGCCGCGGGGCAAGGGGTATATCGCCGCGCGGCTGGAATTCGCCAGGAACAGCCCGGAAACCGACAGCGGCGAAACCCATCTCGGAATCGACCTGACCGAGGCCGGCACCAAGAAGAGTCTTGCGCTCTACGTGGTCAGGGATCCGGCGGATATCCCGGGGGTCGCCAGCCTGGGTCCCGACCCGTTGGGCGATTCGTTCGGGCTGGGTGCGTTCGCCGGAATTCTTTCCGCCAGCACCCAGCAGATTAAGGGACTGTTACGCAATCAGGGGGTGATCGCGGGGATCGGCAACGCCTACAGCGACGAAATCCTGCACGCTGCCCGGAT
Organism: Arthrobacter sp. NPDC093128; assembly: GCF_040683875.1. Taxonomy (NCBI): domain Bacteria; kingdom Bacillati; phylum Actinomycetota; class Actinomycetes; order Micrococcales; family Micrococcaceae; genus Arthrobacter; species Arthrobacter sp. NPDC093128. The sequence continues at coordinate 34,917 of NZ_JBFBEY010000020.1, read as the reverse complement.
CTCGCCCTTCGCCATCGCAAAGTCGTTGGATCCGGACACTGTCCGCGTCCTGTACGACGCCGTTCACAGTGTCCTGGGTGCGGCCGTAACGGACGCCGTCGGCAAGGCGCCCAACGAACTGAAGGATGCAAAGCGGAGCACCATGCGGGTCCACGGCCGGACCGGGCAGCCCTGCCCCGTCTGCGGGGACACGGTCCGGGAAGTGTCTTTTGCCGACAGTGCCCTGCAGTACTGCCCTACATGCCAGACCGGAGGGAAGATCCTGGCCGACCGGCGGACCTCGCGTTTCCTGAAGTAGCGCCGCACAAAGGCACGGGCGGCAAAAACCGGCACAAAGAAAAACCGCCCCGCCGCCGGGATTCTTCCCTGCGGTGGAGCGGTTTCTTTGGTCGGGCTGACAGGATTTGAACCTGCGACCCCTTGACCCCCAGTCAAGTGCGCTACCAAGCTGCGCTACAGCCCGTTAGTTCCGCCGTTCTCCGCCTCGGTTTACTCTCGGGTTTCCCCGGGATTTTCACCTCAGCAGTCCGGCCGAACCACCTCCAAAAGCTTACACGATTCCGGAGGGTGCTCGTGACACTTTGTGGGTGTCACGGGCAAGGGTGTGTCGGAATTAACGCTTCTTGCCCCGCTTTTCGCGGACACGCATGTTGACCTCAATGGGTGTGCCCTCGAAACCGAAGGTTTCGCGGAGGCGCCGGGTGATGAAACGACGGTATCCCGGATCCAGGAAACCGGTGGTGAAGAGCACAAACTTGGGCGGACGGCTGGAAGCCTGGGTGCCGAAGAGGATGCGGGGCTGCTTGCCGCCGCGGACCGGGTGCGGGTGAGCCGCCACCAGTTCGCCGAGGAACGCGTTCAGGCGGCCGGTGGGGATGCGCTTGTCCCAGCTTTCCAGTGCCGTATCCAAGGCAGGAACCAAACGGTCCTTATGCCAGCCGGTCAGCGCCGAAATGTTTACACGCGGAGCCCAGGCCACGTGAGCCAGGTCCTGCTCAATTTCACGCTCGAGGTAAGTGCGTCGTTCGTCGTCCAGCAGGTCCCATTTGTTGAATGCGAGAACCAGCGCTCGGCCGGATTCGATGGCAAGCTGCAAGATGCGGACGTCCTGCTCGCTGAGCACTTCATCCACGGCCAGGAGCACGACGGCGACCTCCGCCTTTTCCAGGGCGCTCTGGGTACGGAGCGAGGCGTAGAAGTCAGCGCCCTGTGCCATGTGCTGGCGGCGGCGGATGCCAGCGGTATCCACGAAGCGCCAGGTGCGCCCGCCGAGCTCGATGAACTCATCGACCGGGTCACGCGTGGTGCCGGCGGTGTTGTCCACCACAACGCGCTCGGAGCCGGCCAGCTTGTTCAGCAGCGACGACTTGCCCACGTTGGGACGCCCGATCAGGGCGATGCGGCGCGGACCGCCGGAGCGCTCCAGGCCTTCAATGGTGGAGAACTCAGGCAGGGTGTCCATGACGTGGTCCAGGAGGTCGGCGACGCCCCGGCCGTGCAGTGCGGACACCGGGTACGGTTCGCCGAAGCCGAGGCCCCACAGGGTTGCCGAATCGGCTTCCTGGGCAAAGTCGTCCACCTTGTTGGCCACCATGATGACCGGTTTCTTGCTCTTGCGGAGCATCTTCACAACGGCTTCGTCCGTGGCGGTGGCGCCGACGGCGGAGTCAACGACGAACAGCACGGCGTCGGCAAGCTCCACGGCCATCTCGGCCTGTTCGGCTACGCGGGCGTGGATGCCGCGGGCATCGTGCTCCCAGCCGCCGGTGTCGACGACGGTGAAGTTCCGCCCGTTCCAGGTGGCCGAGTACATAACACGGTCACGCGTGACGCCGGGGGTGTCCTCCACGACGGCTTCGCGGCGTCCGAGGATACGGTTCACCAGGGTGGACTTACCCACGTTGGGCCGGCCGATGATCGCCAGGACGGGATCCAGTTTGACCGGGCCGTCGAAGTCGTGGTCGTCATATTCGCCGCTCAGGAGGGCGGCGTCTTCCTCGTCCAGATCGTAGTCGTCCAGGCCTGCCCGGAGGGAGGCAGCACGACGCTCGGCCTCGTCATCGTCCAGGGCAGCAAGATGCTCTGCCACCTGGTCCGTGCCGGTGGGCGTGTATTCGTCTTCGCCGGCGCCAAATTTGCCGGAGGCTTGAGTCGTATCGCTCATTGCACTTTCCTTAGTGGTGATCTGCCGGCGTCCCGGCTACTTCTTCATGACGTTCTTGCGGGGAATCCGCGCCGGGCAAAGGCTGCCCGCTGAGTTGAATCGTTTGCTGGACATGCCGTGCCAGAGCAGCGCGGATCTCGTTTCCCGCCCTGTCCATTGAAACACGGCCTGTCTCGCCGGGCCTGCGGCCCACTGCTACGGCCTCGCCGAAACTGACGTGCAGTCTCCGGCCGGGCCGGGGAACTGCGTCGAGGTGCTCGCCGGCGATCCTGGTGCCCAGGATGGCAACCGGAACCACCGTCGCACCCGAGTTGAGCGCGAGCCAGGCCACCCCGTTGTTGATGGTGGATGCCTCGCCGCTCCCCCGGGTTCCTTCCGGGAGGATACCGACGCAGCGGCCGGCGTCGAGCGCGCACTTGCTTATCTGCAGTGCGGCGCGGTCACCGGACCGGTCCACCGGCAGCTGGCCCGAGGCCTTGAGAACCTGCCCCAGGAAACCCTTGAACATTTCCTTCTTGACCAGGATGTGCATGGGACGCGGTGAGGCGCCGAACATCACCGGCCCGTCCAGGAAACTGATGTGGTTCCCCGCGAAGATCACGGGACCCGCGGTTGGAACGTTCTCCCGTCCGTGGACAGTTGTCCGGTAGACGACGTGGTCGAGGAACCAGCCGACGGGCCGGCTCCAGGCCATGGTCCAGGCGCCCGGAAGGACGGAAGCGCCCCCGGGGAACGGGCGGGGCAGGTGCCCTTCGGCGTCAGTCACGATTAACGACCTTGTTGACTATGCCCAGGGCCGCGTCAACTGTGCCGTCGAAGTCCAGATCCGAAGAATCCAAGGTGACAACGCCGTCCGCCGCTGTGGTGAAGTTCACCACGGTGGAGTCCTTGGCATCGCGCTGGGTGACCTGGGCAGCCAGCTGTTCTGCGCTCTGCGTGCCGCCAAGCTGGACGCCCCGGCGGCGAAGCCTGGCCTCCTCGCTGGCAGTCAGCAGCATGCGGACTTCTGCGCCGGGCGCGACGACGGTCGTGATGTCGCGTCCTTCCACCACGATGCGGCGGTGGTGGACCTCGATCAGCTCACGCTGCCGGCGCACCAGTTCCTTCCGCGCACCGAGAGTGGTGGCGATGGCACTGACGGCCGAGGAGATGGCCGGTTCCCGGATGGCCAGGGTGACGTCTGTTCCACCGACCCGTACGTATTCCTCGTTCGGGGTGGTGCTGACTTCCAGCGGCAGGTCTTCGGAGGCCTGCTCGATGGCGGCGGCATCGTTCAGGTCAATGCCCTGCTGCAGGCAGTACCAGGTCAGGGCACGATACATGGCGCCCGTGTCCAGGTAGGCGAGGCGCAGGCGGCGTGCCACTTCGCGGCTGACGCTTGATTTTCCGGACCCCGAAGGGCCGTCGATGGCAACAACCAACGGCCTGCCTTGGCGGAGCATGGGTACGGTATCGATGAGTTCCTGTGTCATTACTGCAGTACCCGCCATCCACGGTCGTTGAGTGCTTCGATCAGCAGATCATGCTTGTTGGGCAAAACCGACAGTTCCACCATTCCTACATTCTGCCCGGAGGAATGGTCCAGCCGCAGGTCCTCGAGGTTGACACCGATCTCGCCGATCTCCGTCAGGAGGCGGGCGATCTGCCCCGGCCGGTCGTCCACGAGGACGGTCAGCCAGGAGTACGCCTGCGGGGGGCCGCCGTGCTTTCCCGGAATGCGGGACTGCCCGGCATTACCCTCGCTGATCAGCTGTGCCAGGTCAAGGCGGGCGCCCGGTGCCGTCGGATCTTCGAGGGTACCGATCAGCCGGTTGAGGTCCTCGCGGACCCCGTGCAGGATGTCGACCAACTGCCCCGCGTTGCCGCCAAGGATCTGGACCCACAGCGTGGGATCGCTGGCCGCAATCCGCGTGACATCGCGCAGGCCGTTGCCGGCAAGCGACAAGGCGTGTACGGGCGTACCCTGCAGCCGGCTGGCAACGAGGGAGGACATGACCTGGGGAAGGTGCGACACGAGTGCCACAGCCTGGTCGTGTTCCTCGGCGCCGAACTGGGTGACCATGGCACCGAGGTCCGTCGCCAAGGCACGGGCAGCCTCCAGTGCGGCGGGCGACGTTTCCTCCGACGGGCACACCACCCACGGCATGGAAGTAAAGAGTTCGCCACGGGCCGCCACAGGTCCTGACTTTTCCCGGCCGGCCATCGGATGCGTCCCCACGTAGCGGGAAAGATCCACGCCGCGACCGCGCAGGTCGGCCAGGATACCGGCCTTGACGCTGGCGATGTCCACGACGGTTGCGGCCGGGTAGTCGGCCAGCGACCGTTCCACCACGTCAGCTGTTACGTCCGGCGGCGCGGCGACCACAACGAGTTCAGGCTGTTCGTCGCCAAGGCGCGACAAGGGAAGGCCTGCCCCGATGTCAACGGCGACCGCCTGGTTGGTGGGTGACGGATCGGACAGGAACACGGACACGCCGCGCCCCCGGAGCCCGAGGCCGATGCTCGTTCCCAGCAGTCCCGTTCCGATAACCACCGCCGGGCCGTTCAGGTGCCCCCGGCCGTGGGTACGAAAGGCTGACATGCGCTACAGCCCTACGGATGCCAGCAGGTGGCCGACTTCCTGCTTGCCGAGGTTGCGGATGCTCCCCTGGCGCTGGTCTCCCAGGCCGATGGGGCCCACCTTGACCCGCACGAGCCGCAGGACAGGGAAGCCGACGGCGTCGAAGAGGCGGCGTACGATGCGGTTCTTGCCGGAGTGCAGCACAACCTCGATCAGCACGTGGCCCGGGGTGGAGTCCACCAGCTTGAACGAATCCACCGACGCGAATCCGTCCTCGAGTTCAACGCCTGACTTCAGCTGCGCGCCGATTCCCTGCGGGAACGGGCCGCGGACCTGGACCAGGTATGTCTTGGGCACCTCGTAGGACGGGTGCGTCAAACGGTTGGCGAGTTCGCCGTCGTTGGTCAACAGCAGCAGTCCCTCGGTGGCGACGTCGAGGCGTCCCACGTGGAAGAGGCGTTCGCCGTGGCTGTTGCGGACGAAATCGCTGATGCACGGACGGCCGTCCGGATCCTCCATGGTGGACACAACGCCCTTGGGCTTGTTGAACACCATGTAGACCATGTTTTCGTCCAGCTGGATGCGCAGGCCGTCAACGTGGATCACGGCAGTCTTCGGATCGACGCGGACACCGAGTTCGGTGACCACCTTGCCGTCCACTTCAACGCGGCCTTCGGCGATCATTTCCTCGCAGACGCGGCGTGATGCGACGCCGGCGGAGGCCATGACCTTCTGCAGGCGGATGCCGTCGGCATCGTGCATTTCGGACTGCGGAACATCGCCCCGGGGTCCGCGCTTGCGCGAAGGCTTGCGGACGGCTCCGAGGTTCTGGCCGAACCGTTCGCCACCGAATGCGCGCGTACCGAACGTCTTGGCCGCAGCGGACCGCGGCTTGGGCTTGAGGGCTCCGGGAGTGCCGGGCGCCTTGCCGGCGCCGGGCTTGCGTGAACCGGGCTTCCGGGCTGCAGGCTTGCCCTGCTTCCAGTCACCGGATGCCGGGCGGTCTGCCGACTCACCGGCCGGACCCTGCAGGTCCGGATCGATGAAGGCCTCTTCCCGAGGCTTGGGGTGCTTGAAGGGACGGTCGCTGCCGCCCTTGTAGCCGGCACCGCCTGCACGGCTGCCGCCCTGTGCCGGATTGCGTCCGGCTTTGCTTTGTCCGGCGCTGTTGCGTCCCGAACCGTTACGTGGTGAACCCTGGCGTCCCGCCTGTGTCATGACCCGTCCTTCGTTATGTTGGCCGGCGAGGTTGTCTCCCGACAACACTGGCCAGCCGGGCGGATTAAGTCCGCCCTGGTGGATATTCGTGCGCAGGCAGGGATACTGCCTACATTCTTCCGGCGTCGTAGAACTCTTCGATGCCTTCAAGCCCCGGAAGATGGGGTGAAAGCTGCGGCAACTCAGCCACCGAGCCGATTCCCATGCGTTCCAGGAAATAAGACGTCGTGCGGTAAAGGATGGCTCCGGACTCGGGATCGGTTCCCGAGTCTTCGATCATTCCCCGCTGCAGCAGCGTCCGCACGACAGAGTCAACATTAACTCCTCGAATTGCAGACACCCTGGCCCTTGATACGGGCTGGCGGTATGCGATGACGGCGAGCGTTTCCAACGCCGCCTGCGTCAGCCTGGCTGTCTGTCCTTCCAGCACGAACCCGCCGACGACATCGGCGAACTCCGCGCGGGAATAGATGCGCCAGCCTCCGGCGATATTCCGCAATTCAAAACCCCGGGGGCTGGATTTGTGGCCAGCAGTGTTGATACACACAGTACTGGCAACGTCCGTGTCCGGGGCATTAACAGTATAGCCGTTATACTCGCGCTGAAGTTCCGCGAGCAGCTTCTCGACGGCGTCGACCGTCAGGTTCAGCCCGGCGGCGAGCTCCGTGGCGGTGGCCGGCTGGTCAATCACCATCAACACTGCCTCGATGGCGGCGCGTGCGCCGCCGGGGAGATCGGCCACATTCAGTCCGCTCTCCCCGTCCCCGCTGGTGGCTGGATCCGGCGACGTAGCGCTCACGGCTGTTCCTCGTATTCCTCGCTGAGATGTTGGCTGCTCCACTCATCGTCCGCTGCCGTCCAGTGCACCGTGAGGTCGCCCAGCGGCAGGAGCTGGTCGAACGCAACCACCTTGTCCCGGAACATTTCCAGGAGGGCCAGGAAACGGGCCACGACGACGAGCGTGGACTCGGCGTCGGCGATCAGTGCCCGGAAGGACAGCGGCCTTCCCTGCTGGAGTTTCAGTCCAAGGATTTCGGCCTGCTCCTTGACGCTGACGGTGCCGCCGTGGAGGTGTGCCAGGCCAACCTGGGTCGGGGCGGCTTCCCTGGGTTTCAGGGCGGCTTCCGCCAAGGCAGCGAACTGCCCCGGCGTATGGCGCCACACCAGTTCCGGCAGCAGCGCGGCGAAGTGGCCTTCCAGGGCCACCTGGCGGGGGTAGCTGCGGGCTTCGAGCTCCAGGGTGGTATTGATCAGTCCGGCCACGTGCTTGAAGGCCTTGTATTGAAGCAACCGGGCGAAGAGGAGGTCCCGCGCCTCGAGCAAGGCGATGTCCTCATCGTCCTCGACCTCGCCCGCCGGCAGGAGCCGGGCGGCCTTGAGGTCCAGGAGGGTGGCTGCGATCACCAGGAATTCGCTGGCCTCATCGAGCGCCCATTCCTCGCCCAGCTGCTGCAGGTTCTTGATGTACTTGATGAATTCATCGGTCACGGTGGCCAGGGCCACTTCCGTAATGTCCAGCTGGTGCTTGGTGATCAGGCCGAGCAGCAGGTCAAAGGGACCCGTGAAGTTGGCAAGCCTGACTTCGAAGCCGGGTTTTTTGGCCGGCTCCGCCGCCGGGCCTGCCGGAGAATCCGCCAGCGGCCCTGCCTCTGGCTGTGCCTGGGGGCGGCTGGGAGCGAGCGGGGAGCCTGCCAGTGCCACAGCCTTGGCTAGGGCGCGCCGCCGCGCGAAATCAGCTCTTTGGCCAGGCGGCGGTAGGCGTCGGCACCGATGTGGGTGGCGGCGTAGCTGGTGATCGGTTCCGCGGCCACTGTGGCGTCGGCAAACTTAATGGAGCGCTTGATGACGGTCTCGAAGACCTTGTCCCCGAACGCCTCCACCAGCCTGCTGATGACCTCGCGGCTGTGCAGTGTGCGGGCGTCGTACATCGTGGCAAGCACCCCGTCCACCTGCAGCCGGGGGTTCAGCCGGTCCTGGACCTTGTCGATGGTTTCCACCAGCAGCGCGACTGCGCGCAGGGCAAAGAATTCGCAGATCAGCGGGATGATGACGCCGTGGGCGGCGGTGAGGGCGTTGACCGTCAACAGGCCAAGCGACGGCTGGCAGTCGATCAGGACGACGTCGTAGTCGTCCTCGACCTTCTTCAAGGCACGGTCCAGCACCTGTTCACGCGCAACCTCGTTGACCAGCTGCACTTCCGCGGCGGAGAGGTCGATGTTGGCCGGCAAAAGGTCAACGTTCTCGACGCCGGTGTGCTGGATGGCGTCGCGGATGTCCACTTTGCGGTCCATCAGGACGTTGTAGACCGTCAGGTCCAGTTCATGAGGATTCGTCCCGAGACCGGCGGACAGCGCCCCCTGGGGGTCGAAATCCACCAGCAGGACACGGCGGCCGTATTCGGCAAGCGCGGCGGCCAGATTGATGGTTGAGGTCGTCTTACCGACTCCGCCCTTCTGGTTCACCATGGCGATCACACGGGCGGGGCCGTGGGACGACAGCGGCGCAGGCTCGGGAAATTCGCGGTAGGGGCGCCCGGTGGGACCCATAACGGCGTCTTCCAGGTCGAGTTCGGTGCCTTCCAGAGTTGCGGAACCCTGTTCGCTGCTCACGTATCTATCCACACTTTCGATGACGTTGATGTCCTGCCGCTGAATGTTCAGCGCCGATGGTTCTTCCACCCAAGGTTACAGCGCCGCAACCGTGATTCAACGGAACTTGACACGCGCCCTTGATTGAGCCTTTACCTTCTGGTAAAGGTCGAAGGTTGATGCCGCGGGCACGAAAAACCGCCCGTGCAGGATGATCCTGCACGGGCGGTTTCGGTTCCGGCTCAGGTACTGGCTCAGGCGTTCGCGGCAACCGGCTTGGCCGGAGCTTCCGGTTCAGCGACGTGGTGGTGGCCGGCGATCATGGTCTGCTCGTCGAAGGGCTCTTCGCCGGACAGGACACGCTCCACCTGGCCGCCGTCGATCTCCTTGACCCAGGTGCCGATCAGGACCGTGGCCACCGCGTTACCGGTGAAGTTGGTCAGGGCACGGGCCTCGGACATGAACCGGTCAATGCCGACGATCATGCCCACGCCGCCCAGCAGCTGCGGTGCATGGGCCTGGAGGCCGGCCGCCAGGGTTGCCAGGCCGGCGCCGGTGACACCGGCGGCGCCCTTGGAAGCGATGATCATGAAGACCAGCAGGGAAATCTGGGCGCCCAGGTCCAGCGGGGTGCCCATGGCGTTGGCCACGAACAACGACGCCATGGTCAGGTAGATGGCGGTTCCGTCGAGGTTGAACGAGTAGCCCGTGGGAACCGTGACGCCGACAACCGGCTTGGAGACACCCAGGTGTTCCAGCTTGGCGATCAGGCGGGGCAGTGCGGCCTCGGAGGAAGACGTGGAGAAGATCAGCAGGTACTCCCGGGCCAGGTACTTCATGAGCCGGAAGATGTTGACCCCAGCCACGACCTGCAGCAGTCCGCCAAGGATCACGACGATGAACAGTGCACAGGTGATGTAGAAGGCGATCATAAGGGTGAACATGCTCACGATTGCCTGGAAGCCGGTGGCACCAACGACGGCGGCGATCGCACCGAAGGCGCCGACGGGAGCAAGCCACATGATCATGATGAGGATGCGGAAGACCAGTGCCTGTCCGTGCCCGATGGCTTTGAGGATGGGTGCACCCTGGGGGCCCATCTTCTGGAGGGCGAAGCCGACCAGGATGGCAGCCAGGAGTGTGGGGAGCACCGGAATGTCGCTGGGGATGATGCCAAGCAGGAAGTCGACGGTGCTGTCCGTGGCCGCCTTCTTGTTGGGATCGTACGGGGTCAGATTGAGCCCTTCGCCCGGGTGGATGATGTTGCCTACGACCAGGCCGATGGCCAGGGCGAAGGTGGACATCAGGATGAAGTAGCCCAGGGCCAGGCCGCCGACTTTGCCTACGGTGGCAGCCTTGGCGATGGAACCGATGCCGAGCACGATGGTGCAGAAAATGATGGGGGCGATCATCATCTTGATCAGCTTGATGAAGCCGTCGCCCAGCGGTTTCAGTGACTTGCCGACCTCCGGGAACAGCAATCCGATCACTGCACCGAGGATGACGGCGACGATGACGGCCATGTAGAGGTAGTGCGACTTGTCGAGTCCCTTGCGCTTTGCTTTTACAGGCGCGGTTGACTCTCCTCGTTGAGAAGCCATGATGTGTCTCCTTATGGATAATCTGGAAGACGTTGCGGCACATTCTCTGGGCTCTTCACGTCCGTCCGGTGTGATATCCATCATTGGGCATGGCGTGACCTGGCTCACCGTTGCGTTCATATTGGTCATGAAAGGTTGGAATGAGGCATAGGTGGAGCATTGCGCGCCGGCTGTTCGTGGCGCATTTGCTGTTCATGCTCGCGCTGACCGCAACAGTAGGGACGGCCACCTTCATTGATGCCCGGGACCATGCCTACAACGAGGCAGGACGGCGCATGTCGGGCATTGCCACGGCCATTGCCGACAATCCCCTCGTGCTGCAGGCCGCCGGGTCGGCCAACCCATCCGCCGTGCTTCAGCCCTACGCGCTGGATGTCATGGGCGACGCCGACGCGGATTTCATCACCATCATGGCTCCGGACCGGACCAGGTGGACCCACCCGCGGAACGAGGAACTCGGCAAGCCCTACATCGGATCCATTGACGCCGCCCTGAACGGCCAGGTGTTCACCGAAATCACGGCCGGCACGCTGGGGCCTTCCGTACGGACCATCGCACCCGTCAAGGACGCATCGGGAAACGTGAAGGCCCTGGTGGCCGCCGGAGTGACGGTAAATACAGTGGACGTTGCTCTCGCCGGCCGGCTGCCGGCGATCCTGGCGATTGCGTTTGCCCTCCTGGTGGGAGGCTCAGTGGCGTCCTGGCTGCTGGGCCGCTACCTGCGCAATGTCACCCGGGGCTGGGGGCCCGAACAGCTCGCCCAGCTGTTCGCCTACTACGAGTCCGTCCTGCACTCCGTCCGGGAAGGCGTCATCCTCATCGATCCCAAGGGCCGTGTGGTGATGTACAACGACAAGGCCGCGGAACTCCTGGGGCTGGCCCCGCGCTCCTCGGGGGTGGACCCTGCCGACGCCGTCCTGATCAGTGACCTCCCGCTGGCAACCAGCCTGAAGGACCTGTTCGAATCCGGGAGGACCGTGCTGGATGAAATCCATTTGGCCGGACCCCGCGTCCTGGTGATCAACCAGGGGCCTGCGGTGGGACCCGCATCCTCTGCCGGCCGGCAGCGCCCGGCGGTGTTTGGGACGGTCGCAACCATCCGCGACCGTACGGAGATCGAGTCCCTGGGCAGCGAACTGGAAACCATGCGCACTCTTTCCGACGCCCTGCGGGCCCAGACCCATGAGCACGCGAACCGGCTCCACACGATCGTTTCGCTGATGGAACTGGGGCGGGCGGACGAAGCCTTGGATTTTGCCACCAAGGACCTGGAGCTCAGCCAGCAGCTCACGGACGAGATGGTGGGCTCCATGGAGGAACCGGTCCTGAGCGCCCTCGTCATGGGCAAGGCGGCAGAAGCGCACGAGCGCGGCGTCGAACTTGGCCTGCAGGCAAACAGTACGGCCGGGACTGCCGGCGTGGCCGTGCAGGACCTGGTGACCATCCTCGGCAACCTGCTGGACAACGCCATTGACGCAGCAGCCGAGGCCCCGGCCCCCAAGTGGGTCGAATTGTCGGTGGATACGGGCGTCCGGGGCGTGGATATCACCGTGGAGGACTCCGGCCGCGGAATCGACCCCGATGCGGTGGACGACGTGTTCCGATACGGTTTCAGCACAAAGGCGCCCGGGAAGTACGGGCGGGGGCTCGGCCTGGCGCTGGTGCGGCAGGCGGTCCACCGGCTCGGCGGCACCATGACCATCACGAATCCCCGCGGGGCGCATTTCCACATTCACCTCCCCGCCGCCACCGGTTCAGGCACCGGTTCGGGCACCGCCTCCGACGCCGCACCAGGCGCCCCGGCCGGCACCACAGCCGGCACCACAGCCGGCACCACCAAGGAGCTTTAATGAGCGATATCAGGGTCCTCGTCGTTGAGGATGAACCCGTAGCAGCGGCGGCGCACGGCGCCTACGTGGGGAGGCTCAAAGGCTTTTCGCTTGCCGGCACGGCCCCCGACGGTCAATCGGCGCTGCGTCTGCTGGCAGAATTCTCGGCCGCCGGCAACCCGGTGGAGCTGGTCCTGCTGGACATGAACCTTCCCGATCTCCATGGCCTGGACATTGCCCGGCGGATGCGGGCTTCAGGCCTGCTGGCCGACATTATTGCCATTACGGCCGTTCGCGAACTCAACATCGTGCGCAGCGCCGTGTCGATTGGCGTTGTCCAGTACCTCATCAAGCCCTTCACCTTCGCCACGTTTGCGGACAAGCTGGCCAGCTACCAGCAGTTCCGGGAGCAGCTTGGCGCCGGCTCGGGAGGGGCCAGGTCCGGGGCCTCACAGAGCGACGTTGACCAGGCTTTCGCGAGCCTGCGGGCCCCGAGCGAGCTGCCGCTTCCCAAGGGCCTGTCGACGTCGACCCTCGACGCCGTGAAGGAGTTCATGAAGCAGCAGCAGCACGCAGTTTCGGCCACGGAGGTGATGGACTCCCTGGGGATGTCCCGCGTGACCGCCCGGCGCTACCTCGAATACCTGGCTGACGCCGGAACCGTCTCCCGGACCGCCCGGTACGGCGCGCCGGGCAGGCCCGAGAACGAGTACCGCTGGAACCGGGGCTGACGTCCGGAGCGGCGAGCGCAGGGCTGATCCCGCCCTGTTACTTCCGGGGGCCGGCGGCGCGAAGGGTCCCGATCAGCTGGTCGATGACCCCGGCGTCCTCAATCGTGGACGGCACCACGTACTCCTCGCCGTCGGCGATCTGCCGCATGGTCTTGCGGAGGATCTTGCCCGAACGGGTTTTGGGCAGGGCCTCCACCACTGCCACGTGCTTGAAGTCCGCAACCGCCCCGATGTCCCGGCGGACCAGCGCGATCAGGTCCTTAACCAGAATGTCCTCGGGCACGTCCACGCCCGCCTTGAGCACCACGTATCCGCTGGGCCGCTGGCCCTTCAGCGGATCCGAGAGGCCGATCACCGCGCACTCGGCCACCGCGGGGTGCTGGCCGAGGACCTGCTCCATGGCACCGGTGGACAGCCGGTGTCCCGCCACATTGATGATGTCGTCAGTGCGGCCCATCACGAAGACGTAGCCGTCCTCGTCCCGGTAACCGGAGTCACCTGTGGCATAGCTGCCCTCGAACGCCTGCAGGTAGGAGGAGACATAGCGTTCGTCGTTGCCCCAGAGGGTGGTCAACGTTCCGGGCGGCAGCGGCAGACCCAGCACTATGTTGCCTTCAGTCCCGGCCCCGACATCCTCCCCCAGCCCGTCGACGATGTTGAGTTTGAACCCCGGCATCGGAACGCTCGGCGATCCTGCTTTGATCGGCAGCTCTTCCAGTCCCCGCGGGTTGGCGCAGATGGCCCAGCCCGTCTCGGTCTGCCACCAGTGGTCCACCACCGGGACGCCCAGTGCGTGTGAGGCCCAGTGGAAGGTGTCCGTGTCGAGCCGTTCCCCCGCGGCGAAGAGTGTCCGGAGGCTGGAGATGTCATAGTCCCCCAACAGATTCGCCTCAGGGTCGGCCTTCCGGATGGCACGGAGCGCGGTGGGCGCGGTGAAAAGGACATTGACCTTGTGATCCTGGATCACCCGCCAGAAGGATCCAGCATCAGGTGTGCCCACCGGTTTCCCTTCGTACAGGACGGTGGTGGCGCCGGCCAGCAGCGGGCCGTAGACGATGTAGGAGTGCCCCACCACCCAGCCGACGTCGGAAGCGGTCCACATAACGTCCCCGGGCCCGATGTCGTAGACGTTTTCCATGGTCCAGCTCAGCGCCACGGCATGGCCGCCGTTGTCCCGCACCACTCCCTTGGGAGTGCCTGTGGTTCCGGACGTGTAGAGGATGTAGAGCGGATCTGTGGCTTTGACGTCGACCGGCGCTGCCAGCGCTGCAGCCGCCATCTCCGTTTCCCAGTCCAGCCAGCCGGGGTAGTCCGAAGCTGCGGAGGCAAATCCATCCCGCGCCGTGACAATCACGGGGACCCCGGGGGCGCCGGCCAGGCGGACGGCTTCCTCCACCGCGGGCAGGTATTCGATCCGGCGCGAAGGTTCGATGCCGCCGGACGCCGTGACCAACACGGATGGCGCGGCGTCCCGGATACGGGCGGCCAGCTCCTTGGGCGCGAAACCGCCGAAGACCACGGAATGGACCGCACCAAGCCGCGCCGTTGCCAGCATGGCGATGGCGGCTTCGGGAATCATTGGCATGTAGATGACCACCCGGTCCCCTTTGCCCACACCCTGGCTGCGCAGCACACCGGCAAAGCGGGCCACCAGTTCGGTGAGCTCCGCGTAGCTGTAGCGGCGCCGGGTCCCGAGCATGGCGGAGTCGTATATGAGCGCATCCTGTTCGCCCCGCCCGGCTGCCACGTGGCGGTCGAGGGCGTTGTAGGAGGTGTTCAGGACGCCGTCCGGAAACCAGCTGTACAGCGGTGCCCGGCTGGAATCCAGGGCCTGCTGCGGAGGCCTTGCCCAGGAGATCCTTCCGGCAGCATCCAGCCAGAATCTATCCGGCTCCTCCTGGCTCTGTGCATAAGTGTCCTGATAACTCCTGGTAACCATGAGATGCATCCCGTCCACGACATTGTGATGACGCCCATGCTAGCCCCGGGCGGTGGCACGCACAAGCTCTTTGTATACACAGAAGGAAGGAATTTAGCGACGGCGGAGCTTTTACTGGGCAAATGAGCCTTCTGTGTATACACTGATGATCGTCAACCAATGAAGGAGGTAGTGATGCGCGCCAGCGACAAGGCCTACGCGGCCCTCCGCGACGACATCATCGAATGGCGCCTCCTGCCCGGAACGGTGCTCGCGGAAGTGGAGCAGTCGGCACGGCTCGGCATCTCGCGCACTCCCCTTCGGGAGGCCCTGGGCCGGCTGACCGCAGAAGGCCTGACGACGACGGCGGGAAGCCGCGGCGTCGTCGTCACCGATATTTCGCTGGAGGATATCGACGAACTGTTCGAACTGCGCGAAACCCTCGAAGGAAAGGCGGCGGCGCTGGCCGCCGAGCGCGGGGAAGCCGCGACCTTCGAGCAACTCCGTCTCGAACTGCTACAGGCCCCGGCACTGATCAACGGCAGCGATCCCAACCGCCACGCCTACTACGAGCTCGTGGGCCGGCTCGACACAGCCATCGATGCGGCAATATCCAACGCCTACCTCGCCCAGGCGATGCGCAGCCTGCGGGTGCACCTGGTCCGGGTCCGCAGGCTTGCCGCCGACGACGCGCAGCGGCTCACGGCCGCAGCCGCCGAGCACGCCGCCATTGCAGAAGCGATCGCCGCCCGGAATCCGCGCCTGGCCCAGGCTGCCACCACTCTTCACCTGCACCGAAGTCTTTCCCACGTCAAAGTCGCGCATACACCTCACTAAAAGGAGCACCATGGTCAAGGAACACCACGTCCGCGTTTACAAGAGCGAGGAAAACCTGCCCCGCGAGGACCAGCTCGCCTACAAGATCGCGAAGGTCGCGGCTGATTCTGTCGCCGTTTCCGATGAGGTCATTGACATGGTGATCAACCGCGTGATCGACAACGCCTCGGTGGCCATCGCCTCCCTGAACCGCGCTCCGATCGTTGCCGCGCGCGCCCAGGCCCTGACGCACGGACCCACCACCGGCGGCCAGGGATCCAAGGTCTTCGGCATCGACGAGCGTGTATCCCCTGAGTGGGCCGCCTGGGCCAACGGCGTGGCTGTCCGCGAGCTCGACTACCACGACACCTTCCTGTCCGCGGACTACTCCCACCCCGGCGACAACATCCCGCCCCTCCTGGCCGTCGCCCAGCACGTCGGTTCCAGCGGAGCGGACCTGGTCCGCGGCATCGCCACCGGCTACGAAATCCAGGTGAACCTGGTCAAGGCCATCTGCCTGCACAAGCACAAGATCGACCATGTGGCCCACCTCGGCCCGTCCGCCGCCGCCGGCATCGGTACCCTGCTGGGCCTCGATGTGGAGACCATCTTCCAGTCCGTGGGCCAGGCGCTGCACACCACTACCGCCACCCGGCAGTCCCGCAAAGGCGAGATCTCCACCTGGAAGGCCCACGCCCCGGCCTTCGCCGGGAAGATGGCCGTCGAAGCCGTCGACCGCTCCATGCGCGGGCAGACCTCCCCCGTCCCGATCTACGAAGGCGAAGACGGCGTCATCGCCTGGATGCTGGACGGCCCCGACGCGTCCTACCTGGTGCCGCTGCCCACGCCCGGCGAGGCCAAGCGCGCCATCCTGGACACCTACACGAAGGAACACTCCGCCGAGTACCAGGCCCAGGCATGGATCGACCTGGCGCGCAAGCTACACGGCGAACACCCCGAGGTGACCGACCCCGCCAACGTGAAGTCCGTGCTGATCAAAACCAGCCACCACACCCACTACGTGATCGGCTCCGGCGCGAACGACCCCCAGAAGTACAGCCCCACGGCCAGCCGCGAAACGCTGGACCACTCCATCCCGTACATCTTCACCGTCGCGCTGCAGGACGGCGCCTGGCACCACGTGGACTCCTACGCACCGGAACGTGCGGCCCGCCCGGACACCGTGGAGCTGTGGCACAAGGTCACCACAGTCGAAGACCCGGAATGGACCCGCCGCTACCACTCCCTGGACATCGCGGAGAAGGCCTTCGGCGGTACCGTGGAGATCACGCTCAACGACGGCACCGTCATCACCGATCAGATCGCCGTGGCCGACGCCCACCCGCTCGGCGCCCGGCCGTTCGCCCGGGAACAGTACGTCAACAAATTCCGGACACTCGCCGCGGGGCTGGTGGCGGAAGAGGAGATCGAACGGTTCCTCGCCGCCGCAGCCCGGCTCCCGGAACTGGCCGCCGGCGAGCTGGACCAGCTCAACATCAAAGCAGCCGACGGCGTCATCGACCTCGCCGCCGCCCCCAAGGGACTGTTCTAAATGCTGTACTCGAAGGTCACTCCGGAACAGAAGCGGATCCGGTTCCGCGAGCTGCTGGCGTCCGGGACCATCGCCCAGTTCCCCGGTGCGTTCAACCCGCTCTCGGCCCGGCTGATCGAGGAGAAGGGCTTCGCCGGTGTCTACATTTCCGGCGCGGTCCTGGCCAACGACCTCGGCCTGCCGGACATCGGCCTGACCACGCTCACCGAGGTGGCAACCCGGGCCGGGCAGATCGCCCGGATGACCGACCTGCCCTCCATCGTGGACGCGGACACCGGCTTCGGCGAACCGATGAACGTTGCCCGCAGCGTCCAGGAACTCGAAAACGCCGGCCTTGCCGGCTGCCACATCGAGGACCAGTTCAACCCCAAACGGTGCGGCCACCTCGACGGCAAGAACGTGGTGGACCTGGACACCGCCACCAAGCGCATCCGCGCCGCGGCGGACGCCCGGCGCGACGCCAACTTCCTGATCATGGCCCGGACGGACATCCGCGCCACGGACGGGCTGGAAGCGGCACAACAACGCGCCAAGGCACTCGTCGAGGCCGGGGCGGACGCCATCTTCCCGGAGGCCATGAAGGATCTCAGCGAATTCCAAGCCATCCGTGATGCAGTGGATGTACCGATCCTGGCCAACATGACCGAGTTCGGCAAGAGCGATCTGTTCACGGTCGACCAGCTCCAGGGCGTCGGCGTCAACATGGTCATCTATCCGGTCACGCTGCTCCGTAGTGCCATGGGCGCCGCGGAGCGTACTCTGGAATCGATCAGGTCCGACGGCACCCAGGAGGCACAGGTAGAGAGCATGCTGACCCGTGCGCGGCTGTACGACCTCGTGGATTACGAAGCCTACAACCGCTTTGACACCGGAGTCTTCAATTTCAAGATTCCAGGTACCCACTGACCCCCAACCATCCCGGACTTCCGGCTTCGGCCGGCCCACAGGCACAAGGAACGAAGGAGTTTCAGCATGGCTGAAAATGAGATCAAAAAGGGCCTCGCCGGCGTCGTGGTGGACTACACCGCGGTGTCCAAGGTCAATTCAGACACGAACTCGCTGCTCTACCGCGGCTACCCCGTCCAGGAACTGGCCGCCAGGTGCAGCTTCGAGGAAGTGGCCTACCTGCTCTGGAACGGTGAACTGCCCACGCCGGAGCAACTGGCCGAGTTCACGGCAAAGGAACGCGCCGGACGTGCCCTGGACCCGGTGGTCAAACAGGTGATCGACGCCCTGCCCACCACCTCCCACCCGATGGATGTCTGCCGGACGGCAGCATCGGTCATGGGCGCACGGCACCCACTCGCCGAGGACTCCTCGCGCGATGCCAACCTGGCCAAGGCCATGGACCTGTTCGCCGCGATGCCCGCCGTCGTGGCCTACGACCAGCGCCGCCGCCACGGCCAGGACCTGGTAGAGCCCCGCGATGACCTGGGCTACGACGCCAACTTCCTCTGGATGACATTCGGTGAGGAGTCCGTTCCCGAAGTTGTCGATGCATTCAACGTGTCCATGATTTTGTACGCCGAGCACTCCTTCAACGCTTCCACGTTCACGGCCCGCGTGATCACGTCCACGCTGTCGGACCTGCATTCGGCCGTGACCGGCGCCATCGGCGCTCTTAAGGGAACGCTCCACGGCGGCGCCAACGAAGCCGTGATGCACACCTTCGACGAGATCGGCATCCGGCCGGAGGAATCCCTGGAGGACGCCGCCGTCCGGGCGAAGGCGTGGATGGAGGATGCCCTGGCCCAGAAGAAGAAGGTCATGGGTTTCGGCCACCGTGTCTACAAGCACGGCGACTCGCGCGTCCCCACCATGAAGGCCGCGCTGGACAAGATGATCGCGCACTACGGCCGTCCGGAACTCCTGGGGCTCTACAACGGGCTGGAGACCGCCATGGACGAGGCCAAGGGAATCAAACCGAACCTCGACTACCCCACGGGCCCCACGTATCACCTCATGGGCTTCGACACTGATACCTTCACTCCCCTGTTCGTTGCCAGCCGCATCACTGGCTGGACCGCGCACATCATGGAGCAGCTCGATGCCAACTCCCTCATCCGTCCGTTGAGCGAGTACAACGGCGTGGAGGAACGGCACCTTTCGTAAACTCCCCGCCCGGGGCCACACGGGCTTAGGGACGGAGCACGACGGCGGGGCCGGCCACCTTTCACAGGTGACCGGCCCCGCCGTCGTTCGTCTGGTAGCAGGGCTCTCAGCCGTTGATCTTCAGGGACATTACGATGCGCTTGAGTGTCTTGAACTCTTCGGTTTCCATGTAGGCGCGGGCCTCGTCCATGGAATAGAACTTCAGGTCCGACGCGGCGCCGGTGTTGTAGTTCTGGGCGAAGAAATACTCGCCTGACGGCAGGCCGTCCACCACATTCTGGGGGTCACAGGTGGTGCCGTCCACGCCCCAGCTCTCATCGGCGATGCCCAGGTTGGCCGCGAAGGGGGCTGAGTCACCGGCAATAGACGTCACATCCCATACCCGGAAGATAAACTGCGGCGGAATTGCCCGCTCCCCTTGGCGCGTGCTCGGGAAGGACATGGGGGCGCTGTCCAGGACGGTGAAAGGCGGGCAGGGAGAAATGAGGTTCGGAGTATTCCGGGTCTGGTTGAAGCCGAGCGTCAGCAGCGTCCGGCCCGATGCGTTGACGACGTCCGAATAGCGGCCGTTTTCCCGGCCGGCGACCGTCCAGTTGTCCGGGTACTCGAAAGTGCCCAGTCCATTCCCGCTGGTGTAGCTCTTCCACTCCACCTGCTTCGTGACGGACCGCAATTCAAGGGAGATCAGCATCCGCTTGATGTCCCGGTACTCCTGGGTCTGCATGAAGGCCTCAGCTTCTGCCATGGAGGCGAACGTCAGTGGAGCGTCCTTGCCGTCCTGTTGCAGGGACCACGTATCGCCGAAGCTGACAATGGGAACGTCCTCGGGTCCCAGGATGCTGTTGTGGAGGACACACGTCGTCGTCCCGGGCGCCAGTTCAGCATCATTGAGTGCCATGCTTCCGTAGACCTTGTCAGACTGAATGACGCGGAACACAAACTCCGAGGGACCCCGTTCCTTCAGCTTCGCCGCCTTCTGGGGAATGTCCACGACCACAGCATCCAAGGTGGAGAAGGGCTTAGGCGCCGGGCAGGTGTAGCCTGCCGCCCGGTCATAAATCAGGTCCAGGCTCGCGACTTTCTTGCCATCGGTATTTTTGACCTCAATGACGTTGTATCCGGCCCCTTGGATCGTGGTCGGTGCCTCCGTCACCGTCCAACCGGCCGGGAGTTCGAACGTCGCCTGGCCGGTGGCGTCGGTGAATTTCGTCCACGCGACGGGCGCAGCACTGGGCGTGGGGGTAGGCGTGGCAGTGCGCGTGTCAGTGGCCGAAGGAGTCGGTGTCGGGGCGGCGCTGTCCGTGGCTGTCCCGGTGCTTGCGGGCTCCGGCGCTGAGGTCAGGGCTCCGAGGTTGCCGGCCACCAGCACACCGGCGGCGACGGCCGCTGCCGCAATAGTCAGCAGCCCGGCAACTTTGGCGCGGCGGCGCCGTCGGGCGTCATCCATGGAGGCGATACCCACGGTTGCGTCGTCGCTGAAGGCTGCCGGCTCGGAGAGCATGCGGCGCAGGGCGGTTTCACCGTCAGGGACGCCGCCAGAATCGGCGTGGAGCGGGTCCGTGCCTTCAATCAGGCTCTTGATCGGATCCATGGTCATGCACCCATTTTCTGTGTGATCGATTCCGAGTGGGCGGGCAGATGCTTTCTGAATGCCGTCCGTGCCCGGTGCAGCCGGACCTTGGCCGCAGATTCGCTGCACTGCAGCACTCCGGCTATTTCGGCCATGGTCAGCCCGTCCCAATATGCCAACTGCAGGATGTCCCGGTCCTTGTCGCGCAACGTTGCCATGGCATCGTGTACTGCCGCGTTCTCGTCGCTGCCTTCGAAAGTGGTTGTGGTGGCGAAGCGAAGCTTCTCCTGGAGCGCCTGCTGGCGGTCCCTTGCCCGGTAGGCGTTTCCCACCAGGTTCCGGGCAATTGTCAGCAGCCAGGCGATTTCAGACCCTGTCGTCTGCGGCTTCTGCCAGACCACACGGAAGACATCGGCGGCGAGCTCCTGAGCGAGTTCCGCATCATCGATCCGGCGCCGGATGTACGAGTACACGCGCGGGTAGTTGTCCTTGTGAAGGGCAATAAATGCCAGTTCGCGCTCAGAAAGCACGGTTCCCCCTATTACGTAGTGCCCTGATCTGCAGGTTAACTGTGTAGTTTCCGGCAGGCGGTGGTGCGGTTACATTCCGTTGGAATTATTCTCCTGCTGTTTTTGCCGATTGCCGGGGACGGCAAAGGCGCCGGCGGATTACGCCGGCGCCTTGCCATATACCTGATGTGCCGTCTAGCGGTTGGCCGCCTTGTCCAGCACTTTCCGGACCGTTTCGTTGTCATCGTTGAGGACAATCACAATGTCGATCTCCGTTCCCGAGAGCACCACCGGGAGCCAATGATCAGCGTCCTGCCACATGCGGTCCGCGGGAAGCGCCGCCGCACGGAACCATTCCGGTGCGATTTCGGCGCTCTCGGTCGGCTCGCCTTCCCAGCGCCGCGTGGTGAACAGGCGCGTACGCATGTTCCATTCCGGCCGCGAGGGAAACACGAATTCCACTACGCCGGCGTGCCGGAGGTCCTCCTCCCGGACCATGACGCCTGCTTCCTCGAGAACCTCCCGGCACACTGCTTCGGCGTCGCTTTCGCCTGCTTCGACGTGACCGCCGAGGCCCACGATCTTGCCGGTGCCGAATCCGGTTTTCTTCAGGCCGAGCAGGACCTCGAGCCCTGCTTCGGCGTCCCGAAGCAGGAAACACAGGGTCACGGGAACGGAGGTCATGGTCAACAGCGTAACCCGGCCGGGTTCAGCCGGCAGTGATCTTCAGCGACGTGATCATGCGTTTGGCGTCGAGGTATCCGGATGTCTGCATGTATGCCCGGGCTTCGGCAACGCTGCTGAACGACTTGACACCCGTTGCGCCGTCCGGCGAAGGAGCGGAGTTCACCTGCAGCGAGTCCGCGAACATGTAGACCGGCGACTCCTGGGGGCCGTTCACCACGTTGTAGAACATGCACGACTGTCCGTCTGCACCGGCCTTGCGTGTAGTGATGCCGAATGACGCGTTGACGCCGGATCCGGTCTCGAGGGCGCGGAAGGTGAATCTTGGCGTGACATCGCTTGCCCCGGAGTTGTACGGCAACTGCATCTCCACGGTGTCCAGGACGGTGTACGCCCGGGGTTCGCTGCTGCACGCGCCGCCCAGGGCGCCGCCGGTATCACCGTAGACGAGGTCCGCGACGGGCTTGCCGGCACTGTCGGTCACCTGGAGCTTCACAACGTTGCCAACTCCGTCCCCCGAAAGCGGCACAACCTTCCAGCCTGCCGGGTGGTCAAAGGCGACCTTTCCGTTGGCGCTGGCGAAGGTCTGCCAGGCTGCTGCTCCCGGGACAGACGCCGGTTCCGACGACGGCGCGGATGACTGTGCTGCGGACGCGGACGGTGAGGCCGGAGTTGTTGCCGCAGTGGCAGTCTGGCTTGCAGACGGGCTGGGCGACGGAGCTGCATCGCTGTCCGTGTTGCTGGCGGCCGGTCCGGGTGCCGGAGAGTTAATGGCTCCCATGTTGCCGGCCACGACCGCCAGCGTCACGACGGCCGCGGCTGCAAGTCCTGCGACGCCGGCGCGAATGGCGGTTCGGCGTTTGGACTGCCGTGCACGGTCCAGGGAAGTGACGCCGTCGCCGTCGGTGAAGGTTCCGGAGAACGTGTGGGCAGCCTGTGCCTCCGCTTCGTCGCCGGCGGGCTCAGGGTTGGCCGGGACGGTCTGCTGCCGGGGACCGGGAATCTGCGGTTTTGCGTTCTTCATGAGCTGTTCGATCCGATCCATGGCTAGGCCGTCCTTTCGTTCATCAGGTGTGCCGGGACCACGCCGGCGAATGCTTTCCTGGCTCTGTGCAGGCGGACGCCTGCAGCGGAGATGGAGCAGCCGAGGCTTTCGGCGAGTTCAGCTGTGGTGAGCCCATCCCAGTAGGCGAGCATCAGGACCTCCCGATGCTTGTCATTCAGCTTCGCAAGGACGTCTGCCACGGCGTCGCTTTCATTGTCATTGGTCGCCGCTGCGACCCTCGCCCGCTCCTGCAGCCCTTCCCGCAGAAGCTGCTGGCGGTTGCGGCCCTTGTATTCGTTGGCCACAACGTTCCGGGCGGCGGCAATGAGCCAGCCAATCCCGGGTTCTTCCGGGAGGTCTTTCTCCCAGGCAATCCTGAAGACGTCCCCGGCAAGCTCCTCCGCCCGGTCTGTATCGCTGATTCGATAAGCGATGTACCGGTAGATACGTCCGAAGTTCTCCGAGTGCAACGCCGTGAATGAGCGCTCCCTTGTAACCAACATTCCTCCCCCTAAAATCCTGACTCACTTGCTAACCGTTAAGTGTCTGGCGGGGGCACGGTTATTACAGTCGGCGGAAAAACAATTCTCCCCTTGTGTCGCCGAGGGTGTCAGCCGAGTGCGCGGGGGTGGGCCGCGGCGTAAATCTCGCGCAGGGTATCGGCCGTGACCAGCGTGTAGACCTGCGTGGTGGTGACCGAGGCATGTCCCAGGAGCTCCTGGACCACCCGGACATCCGCCCCGCCTTCCAGCAGGTGCGTGGCAAAGGAATGGCGGAGGGTGTGGGGGGAAACGTCCTTGGTGATGCTGGCCTTGTCCGCCGCGGCTTTGAGGATGGTCCAGGCGCTTTGCCTGCTGATGCGCCCGCCGCGGGCGTTCAGGAACAGCGCCGGCGTGCCCTTGCCCTTGGCGGCGAGCAGCGGCCGTCCGCGCACCAGGTAGGCGTCTAGGGCACGTGCGCCGTATGAGCCAAGGGGCACCAGGCGTTCCTTGGACCCCTTGCCGAACAGCCTGACGATCGCCGGGCCGGCCTGGTCCGGCTGCAGCGAAATATCGTCGACGTCCAGGCCCACCGCTTCACTGATGCGCGCGCCGGTGGAGTAGAGGAATTCGAGCAGCGCCCGGTCCCTCAGGCCTGTTGCCGTGTCCGTGCCGGCCGCTTCGAGGATCCGGGTGACCTCGTCGACGCTGATAGCCCTGGGCAGCCGCTTGCCGGGCATCGGCGGGTGAACATCGCTGGCGGGATCCGCCGTCGTGATTCCTTCCAGGGCCCAGAACTTGTGCAGGCCGCGGACCGCCACCACGGTCCTTGCAGCGGACCTGACGCCGAGGGCTGTCCCGCCGTCGGAGCCGTCGGAGAGTGCCTGCACGAACCCGGTGACGTGCCGGCGGGTGACCTCGCCGGGGCGGTCAGGGCCGCACGCGGCGAGGTAGTTTGCGTAGCGGGCCAGGTCCCGGCGGTAGGCGGAGAGCGTGTTCGCTGCGAGCCCGCGCTCCACGCCCATGTGCTGGAGATAGTCGTTGACGGCGCGGTCAATGGCATTGCGCGGCCGGTCAGCCTGGCCGGTGTCCGCCGGGGCGGTTTTTAAAGCCGGGGCAACGGGACGTTCCGCCAGCGTGTTCTCGGCACCGGTACGTTCCGGCGCGGGAGTGACGGTGCTGCCCATCAGCGCTGGCTGGGATGGGCGGGCCAGGCGGCGTTTGCCGGACGCAGATGCTCGAAGCCGTCGGCGCGGGCAGCCGCTGCGGCAAGAATTCCGACGACGGCGGACGGGTTGTGCAGCCTGCCTGCCAGGACGGCCGCCACCGCTTCGTCCAAGGGCGTCCAGTGCAGCTCGATCTCGGCTTCCTCATCCGTGCGGACGTGGAGTTCGTGATCGGGCACGTCGCTCAGGTCCCGGGCCAGGTAGATACGGATCGCCTCACTGGAAGATCCCGGTGAGTTGAAGAAGTCCGCCAGCACGTTCCAGGTCCCGGCCACCAGGTCCGCTTCCTCAGCAAGCTCGCGCGCGGCGCCCACTACGAAGTCCTCGCCCTCGACGTCCAGCAGCCCGGCCGGGATCTCCCACAGGTCCATGCCCACGGGATGCCGGTATTGCTTCATCAGGAGCACCTCGCCGGCGTCATTCATCGGCAGGACGGCCACCGCACCCGGGTGGTCGATGTAGTCACGGACCAGTTCGTCGCCGTGTTCACTGAGCTGGAAGCTGTCGCTGACGACGTCCCAGATGCGTCCTTCGTACACCTTCCGGGACGACAAAAGACGGCGCGGGCTCGGCGCATCCGAAACCTGCCGTGCAGCATTGGGGGTTTCAGGCATACCGGGCATCGCGCCGTCCTTTGATTTAGTTGGTGTTTACTTGGCCGAGACCTTGCGGGCAGTGCCGCCGGTCCCAGCCGGTGTTTCCGCACTGGGTGTTTACTTGGCCGAGACCTTGCGGGCAGTGCCGCCGGTCCCAGCCGGTGTTTCCGCACTGGGTGTTGCCTCACCCTTGGCGGCGGGGAGGACGTCCCCGCCCTTCTGGTGGTCCAGGGCGGCCTTGACCAGGCCCGCGAACAGCGGGTGCGGCCGGGTGGGCCGGGAGCTGAGCTCCGGGTGCGCCTGGGTGGCCACATAGTACGGGTGGACTTCACGGGGAAGCTCAACGTACTCCACGAGCTTGCCATCCGGGGATGTTCCGGAGAACACGAGGCCCTTCGACGCGATCTGGTCACGGTACTTGTTGTTGACTTCGTAGCGGTGACGGTGCCGTTCGCTGACGGTGGTCTTGCCGTAGGTCTCGGCGATCACGGAACCCTCGTCGAGCTTGGCTTCGTAGAGGCCAAGGCGCATGGTGCCGCCAAGGTCGCCCTTGCCGTCGACGATGTCCAGCTGCTCTTCCATGGTGGCGATAACCGGGTACTTGGAGTCCGGTTCGAATTCGCTGGACGATGCGCCTTCGAGTCCCACCACGTTCCGGGCGTACTCAATGACCATGCACTGCAGGCCCAGGCAAAGGCCCAGGACCGGCAGCTTGGTTTCGCGGGCGAACTTCAGCGCGCCAAGTTTGCCTTCGAGGCCGCGGATGCCGAACCCGCCGGGCACGCAGATGGCGTCAACGCCGAAGAGTGAGTTAACCGCTCCCTCGTGGGTTTCGCACTCGTCTGACGGGACCCAGCGGATCTTGACCTTGGTGTCGTTGGCGAAACCGCCGGCACGGAGGGCCTCAGTGACCGACAGGTAGGCGTCCGGGAGGTCGATGTACTTTCCGACCAGGGCGACTTCAACCTCGTGCTTGGGGTTGTGGACCGCTTCGAGCAGCTTGTCCCAGCTGGTCCAGTCAACATCCTTGAACGGAAGATCAAGGGCACGGACGATGTAGGAATCCAGGCCCTGCGTGTGCAGGGTCTTCGGGATGTCGTAGATGCTCGGGGCATCCGGGCAGCCGATGACCGCGTCGATGTCGACGTCGCACATGCGGCCGATCTTGTCGCGCATCGGCTGCGGGACTTCGCGGTCCGAACGGATCACGATGGCCTCCGGCTGGATGCCGATGGAGCGCAGGGCGGCAACGGAGTGCTGCGTGGGCTTGGTCTTCAGTTCCTGCGACGGGCCAATGTACGGCACGAGGGAAACGTGCAGGAAGAAGACATTTCCGCGGCCGATGTCCTGGCGCACCTGGCGGGCGGATTCGAGGAACGGCTGCGACTCGATGTCGCCTACGGTGCCGCCGATCTCGGTGATGATGACGTCCGGGGCGTTCTTGCCCTCGGCGGGCAGGCGCATCCGGCGCTTGATTTCATCGGTGATGTGAGGAATGACCTGAACGGTGTCGCCGAGGTACTCGCCGCGGCGTTCCTTGGCGATGACCGTGGAGTAGACCTGGCCGGTGGTCACGTTGGCCGAGCCTTCGAGGTTCTCATCGAGGAAGCGCTCGTAGTGGCCGACGTCGAGGTCCGTTTCGGCACCGTCGTCAGTCACGAAGACTTCGCCGTGCTGGAAGGGGTTCATCGTGCCCGGATCCACGTTCAGATAAGGATCGAGCTTTTGCATAGTTACAGACAAACCGCGTGCCCGCAGCAGGTGTCCGAGGCTCGAAGCCGTCAGTCCCTTGCCTAGCGAGGACGCCACACCGCCGGTGACGAAGATGTGTTTGGTCGTCTTGGACGAGCCCGGGAACCGGGAATTTACACGGGAATTTGATCGCTGCACCACGGAATTCGAGCCTATCATCAATTGAGCCTTCCACGGGTCGAAAATCGGATTCCCCAAATGCTTCAGTCTCCCGTGCCGTCCCCCTACGATCAAGGGGTGACCACCGAGGATCTGTCCGGCGAAACCCCGGAACACCCGCAGGACCTGGCCCGGGCAGGCTCCAGCCCCGTCTTCAGGTCCCTCGCGCTCGACTCGATCCCGGTCCCGGACTATGCCGATGTGATTGTTGTCCCAGTACCGGCGGGGTGCCCTTCCGATCCGCGGGTCTGGGCGGAGACGCTCTTCTCGCCGCAGTCAATACCGGCATGGGTGACGGCCCTGATGGGCCTGCGCCAGGGCCTGGTGGGCCTGGCCGGAATCAACAGGGCCCCGCAGGGTGTCTTCGCCGTCTCGGATGTCCGCGGCGAGGAGGCGCTCATCAGCGCCGACGACAAGCACCTGGACTTCCGCTGCGGGGTGGCGTTCGACGCCGGAGCCCGGCTCCTTCGGGTCACCACCACAGTGCGGCTCAAGGGCTGGCGGGGCCGGCTGTACTTCGCGCCTGTCCGCGCGCTGCACCCCCTGGTGGTGCACGCGATGATGGTCCGGGCGGCGGGCCGCCTGCAGCGTCCCTAGGCCGCGCCTCCCACTTCCCGCCCTCAGGCCCGCTGGGGCAGCAGCTTGGCGTCGTCCAGCAGCTCCTGGGCGTGCGCCTGGGCTGTCTCGGAATCCTCCTGGCCGGCAAGCATCCGGGCGAGCTCCTTGACCCTTTCGGGGCCATCGAGCAGCCGCACGTCGCTGGAGGTGAACCCGGTGGCGGTGCCGCCGTCGGCCCCCCTGACTGATGTTTTGGTGACGGTGATGTGCTGGTCGGCGAACGCGGCGACCTGAGGCAGGTGCGTGACCACCAGGACCTGCACATGCTGGGCCAGCATGGCCAGCCGGCGGCCGATCTCGACGGCGGCCCGCCCGCCCACGCCGGCGTCCACTTCGTCGAACACAAAGGTGGGCACCGGATCCACTGCGGCGAGCACCACCTCGATGGCCAGCATCACGCGGGACAGTTCACCGCCTGAGGCGCCCTTGCCGAGCGGCCGGGCCGGCGCACCGGAGTGGGGCTGGAGCAGGAACGAGATCTCGTCCGCGCCGTACGGCATCAGCTGGGCGGCCGGCTCGATGGTGATCACCAGGGTCGCATCGGCCATGGCAAGCGCCTTCAGTTCGGCGCTGACCCGTGCCGAGAGATCCTTGGCGGCCTTGCCCCGGACCTTGCTGATCGCGGCGGCCTGCTTCTTCAGTTCCGCCTCGGTCCGGGCGACTTCCGCATCGAGCGCCTCGATCCGGGTGGAGTCGTCCTGCAGTTCGTCGAACCGGACGCGCGCGTTCTCCGCCCACACCAGGACCTCGTCGATGCTGGGGGCATACTTGCGGACCAGCTTGGCCAGGCCCGCGCGCCGGTCCTCGATTTCAGCGAGCCGCTCCGGACCCTCTGAGTCCAGTCCTGCCTGGTAGCTCGCCAGGTCCGTGGCGATGTCGTTCAGCAGGAAGCCCACCTCTGCCAGACGGGCGGCTGCCGCGCCGAGTTCGGCGTCGTGCTCGGCCACATGTTCCAGGGTCCGCTTCGCCGCGTCCACCAGGGTGGTGGCGTCGCCCTCATCACCGTAGTCCTCCGCGATGAGCGCCTGGTGCGCGGTGTTTGCCGCGATCCTGAGTTCCTCGACGTTGGCCAGTTTCACGGCCTCCGCCTTGAGGGACTCGTCCTCACCCGGCTGCGGGTCCACCTCGTCGATTTCAGCCAGCGCGATCTCCAGCGATTCGGCTTCCCGCAGCCTGTCCCGTGCTGCGCCCCGCAGCGTGTCCAGCTCCGTCTGGCTGGCTTTCCAGTGGCTGTACAGGGCCTGGTATGCACCCAGCGGGCCTGCCAGGGTGTCGCCGGCAAACTTGTCCAGGGCACCGCGCTGGGCAAGCGCCCCCTTCAGCCTGATCTGGTCCGACTGGCCATGGACCACCACCAGGCTTTCGCCGATCTCCGCGAGGACCCCCACGGGGGCGGCGCGGCCGCCAAGGTACGCACGGCTGCGTCCGTCCGCACCCAGGCGACGGGCAAGGATCAGTTCAGCGCCGCCGTCGAACTCCTCCACCTCCGCACCCGCCTCCAGCGCGCGGACGACGGCCACGTGTCCGGCGTCGAGTTTGAGCACGGCCTCCGCGGAGGCGCTTTTCGCGCCGCTCCGCACGGCGCCCGCATCCGACCGGGCACCCAAAAGGAGTCCGACGGCGGTGACCACCATGGTCTTGCCGGCGCCGGTTTCACCGGTCACCACGCTGAGGCCCGGGCCGAGCGGGAGGGTTGCGTCGGTGATGACGCCGAGGTCGCGGATTCTCAGTTCTTCAAGCATGGTTCACTTCGCAGTCGTCGGATCAGTCTCGGACGTCCCGGCGGGCCGGGGACCCGCAGGCGGCACCATGGGCCTGGGGGTACGGATGATGGGTACGGGCCCGGTATGGACGGACTCTGCCTGCGGCATGGGCCCGCGCCAGCCGTGGATGGGGAGCTGGAATTTACGGACCAGCCTCGCCGAAAACGGTGTCTGGTGCGTCCGCGCCAGCCTGACCGGCGTGGCCGAGCGGGTCACTTCGACGCGGGCGCCCGGCGGGAGGTCCACCGAACGGCGACCGTCACACCACAGGACACCCTGGGCATCGGTCCGGTTCAGGACCTCCACGGCCAGCCTGGAACGGGGCGAGACCACCAGGGGCTTGGCGAACAGCGCGTGGGCGCTGATGGGAACAATCACCAGGGCTTCAACTTCCGGCCACACCACCGGGCCGCCGGCGGAGAAGGCATAGGCGGTTGAACCGGTGGGCGTAGCCATCACCACGCCGTCGCAGCCGAACGATGTCAGCGGGCGCTCATCCACTTCGGTGACCACTTCGAGCATCCGTTCCCGGTTGCCCTTCTCGATGGCGGCCTCGTTCAGGGCCCAGGTGTGCCAGATTTTCTGTCCCCTGACCCAGACCTGGACGTCTATGGTCATCCGTTCTTCCACCGTGTAGTCGCGGCTCGCGATCCATTCCACGGTCTGGGCAAGGTCGGCCCGTTCGCTTTCGGCCAGGAATCCAACATGGCCCAGGTTGACGCCCAAAAGAGGCACATCCACTTCCCTGACGAGTTCCGCGGCCCGGAGGATGGTGCCGTCCCCGCCGAGGACCATGACCAGCTCGACGTCGGGAAGCTGGATGTGGTCGTGGAGGATCTCCACGGGGTCTTCGAGTCTGCCGAACAACCCCTCCATGTCCTCGAGCTCTGATTTTTGCATCACGGGGACAATGCCGGAGGCATGCAGCTGGATGCACGCCTCCCAGGCAGCCTTCAGTGATTCCTCGCGGCCGGTGTGGGCAAGGACCAGTACACGCCTGCTCATCGGGTTCCGCTTTCTAGTGGTTCGGCCAGATTGTTCCGAGCAACGCAGCAACGGCTGCGTCCCGCTCTTCGATCTTAGGCAAGTCTGTGGTGATCCTGCGCTTTATCCACAGGAAGTATTCGACGTTTCCGTCCTGGCCCGGCAGCGGGCTCGCCGCGAGGCCGTGCAGATCCAGCCCGGCGTCGAGCGCCGCATTGGCGACTTTTTCCACCGCCATCCGGCGTTCACGCTCGGAATTCACCACTCCGGTGCGGCCCAGGCGGTCCTTGCCGATCTCGAACTGCGGCTTGACCATCAGCACGAGGTCGCCGCCGGGATGCGTGCACGCCGCGAGCGGCGCCACTACGAGGGTCAGCGAGATGAACGACAGGTCAGCCACAGTCAGCGCGGCCGGGCCGCCGATCTGATCCGGCGTCATGTAGCGCACGTTCAGGCCTTCGTGCACCGCGACCCGTGCGTCGTTCCTGAGCTCGGGAACCAGCTGGCCGTGCCCGACGTCGACAGCGACCACGTGTTCCGCGCCGCGCCTAAGCAGGACCTGCGTGAAGCCGCCGGTGGAGGCGCCGGCGTCCAGGCAGCGTTTTCCTTCCGCAATGACCTCCGGGAAGGCGTCCAGCGCCCCGGCCAGTTTGTGGCCCGCCCTGCTGACGTAGGTGTCCTGCCCGTCGTCAGCGATGTCCAGGGGTGTGAGGTCGTCCACTTGGGTGGAGGCTTTCACGAAAACGGTGCCGTCCGAGCTGACTTTGCCGCCGGCAATCAGTCGCGCGGCATGGGTGCGTGATCTCGCCAGTCCCCGGGTGACGAGCATTTGGTCCAGCCTGGCCATCCTCAGTCGTCACCCGCAGCCGACGGGTCGTCTTCGTTCAGTGCGTCCAGCAGTGCATCGTGAAGTGCCGAATAGGCCTCCGCGTGCCCGCCAACGGGCAGCTCCGGAATGCCGGCCAGGCGGCCCAGCACAGCGGCAACTGTGGCGTCCCGGACTGCGCCCGTGTTGTGGCTGGCCGGCTCGCCGTTGCCGGCCGGAGCTGCAGGCCAGCTGACCCCAGCCCGATCTGAGTCCGTTTCCGGAAAATTGTTCAGCTCGGTCATATTCCCAGTCTAGTGAGTCGGCTTAGGGCGTCAGCCACTCGACGGCCGGCGCCTGACGAGCGGCTGCCTCCGGATTGGCTGTCCACCACGCCGAGCAGGCCGCACGCCACGAGTCCAGGTCCCCCGGAACTCCGCTGATGTGGACCGCTTCCCCCCGCACGACGGCGGAGGCCGCACCGCAACGGAACGTGCCGCCGTCGTGCTCCTCTACAGCAGGGTACGGGCGGTACAGATCGCTGAGGTCATTGATGAGGTAGTCAGGCCGCTCGGCAGTGCGGGCGGCGAGGATCGACTCTCGCGTGTCGACGCCGGTGAGCACCGCCACGGTGGCGAACCCGGCGTTGTTCCCGCCGAGGATGTCGGTGTCCAGCCTGTCGCCGACAACGAGCGGCCGCTCGGAACTGAGCCGCTTGGCGGCGGTGCGGAACAGCGGGGCCTCGGGTTTTCCGGCAACCAGCGGCCGCTGCCCGGTGGCCGCCGCCACGGCAGCCACCAGGGTTCCGTTGCCCGGAGCGATGCCGCGGGCCTGCGGGATGGACATGTCCGTGTTGGTGGCGACCCAGAGGGCGCCGCCGGCAATGACGTACGAGGCTTCGGCGAGGTCTTTCCAGCCGATCTCGGGATTGAAACCCTGGACCACGGCCACCGGATTGTCCTTGGCGCTGTGAACCGGGGTCAGCCCCACTAGCTCCACCTCATGCGCCAACGCCGGGCTGCCCGTTACCAGCACCCGGGCCCCTGCAGGGAGGAGCCCGGCCAGCAGCTCGCCGGCAGCCTGCGACGAACTGACAACCTGTTCGTCTTCAGCGGGAGCGCCAAGATCGCGCAGGTGAGCCGCCACCTGCGCGGGTGTCCGGGAGGCGTTGTTGGTCACGTAGCCAAGCCCGACGTCGATTCCGGCCAGCTGGCGGAGTGCCTCAACGGCACCCGGAATCGCGTGGGGGCCGGCATAGACAACACCGTCGAGGTCCGACAGTAGGGCGTCGAACCTTGAGATCAATGAATCAGCGCTCATGCGCGGCTATTCCTTCTCGCTATCCGACTGTGCGGAATCGGTATCGCCGGCATCGTGGGCGCCTTCGTCGGTACCTGCTTCATGGGTGCCGGCTTCATCGCTGCCGGCCTCATCGGTGCTGCGGGCCTCGAACTCGTCTTCCTCTACGGAGTCCTCGTCCGATTCAGCGTCGTCGGACTCAAAGTAATCAGACTCGGCGTCGTCGGAACCTTCATCGAGAGCGGCGGCGTCGGACGCGGCGGCCTCGACAACGGCTGCCTGAGTTGCGTCCGGAACGGCCGCGGAGGGGGCGGGAGCGCTGTCAGCCTTCTGCTCGGCGAGCAGGCGGCGCCGTGCTTCCTCCTCGCGGGCTTCCTCTTCCTCGTCCCAGCCGAGGTCGATGATGTCGGGTTCCTCGTCGCCTCCGAGACCGAGCGCATTCTCCGCAACAACGGCCTGGCGCTGCCACTTCCCGGCTTCCTGTTCGCGGCCTACAGCTGCAAGGGCATCTGCGTAGGCCCGGAAGAGACGCGGGCTGTAGGAGAAGGCGCGGTTCATGTCCAGCTGCGCGATTTCCAGTTCGGCCACGGCAGCATCCAGCTGGCCAAGGTCCGTACGGGCGCCGGCGGCCACGATGGCCAGTTCAACCTTGCCGGGTGCGTCGAGGTCGTTGGCCTCCTCGGAACGTGCGACGTCGAGGGCGCGGTCGGGACGGCCCAGGCCCCGCTCGCAGTCGGCCATAACGGGCAGGTGCACGTTGGAGCCGCTGATCCGGCGGTAGGTGCGGAATTCCCGCAGGGCTTCGCCGTAGTGGCCCGCGGCGTAGGCGGTCAGACCCACGGCTTCGCGGACTGCTGACAGGCGTCCGCCACGGCGGCTGGCGGCAAGGGCGTGCTGGAACGCGAGTTCCGGTTCTTCGTCGATGAGGCGCCCGGCCATTACCAGGTGGCGCGCAACCCACTCTGCACTGTTGGCTTCGAGGGTCTTGATCTCGTGTTTGGTGGCGCGGTCCAGCTCCTGGCCCGTGACGTCATCGTCGATCTCGGGAGATCGCTCACGGTCGGGACGGTTGGCACTGCGCAGGTCGCGGGCGTTCGGGACGCGGGCGGGACGGTCCTCGGGACGGTCACGGCCGAACTCGCGAGGGCCTGATTCGCCACGGTCAAAACTACGGGGGGCACGCTCCTGGCGGTCACCGAAGGGCTTGCGGTTGTCGCCGCCGCCAAAGCTACGACGTTCGCCGTCGCCTTCACGGCGCGGACGGTCGCCATACGGCTTACGGTCGCGGTCTCCCTCACGGGACGGACGGTCACCGAACGGCTTACGGTCGCGGTCACCCGCACCAAACGGCTTACGGTCACGATCGCCCGCACCAAAGCTCCGACGCTCACCGCCACCCTCACGGGACGGACGCTCACCGAACGGCTTACGATCACGGTCACCCGCACCAAAGCTGCGACGCTCTGCTCCGCCCTCACGGGACGGACGGTCACCGAACGGCTTACGGTCACGGTCACCCGCACCAAACGGCTTACGGTCACGGTCACCCGCACCAAACGGCTTACGGTCACGGTCACCCGCACCAAACGGCTTACGGTCACGGTCACCCGCACGGGACGGACGGTCACCGAACGGCTTACGGTCGCGGTCACCCGCACCAAACGGCTTACGGTCACGGTCGCCCTCACGGGACGGACGGTCACCAAACGGCTTACGATCCCCGGTCCCCTCGCGCGACGGCCGCTCGCCGCGGTCATCCTTGGCGCGGAATCCGCGGGGATCGCCGCCTGAATTATTTGATGCCCGGAACGGGCCCCCACCTGACGGTCGGCCGCCTCCGTAACTGCCGCGATCCTTGCCGCTTCGATTTCCGCCGTTGTGCTCAGCCATGTTGGATTCCTCCTGTTGTGAGCCGACCACTGGCGCAATCGCAGCCGCTCATATCCGTGTTTCGTTTTCCTACGCAACCCGAAATAAAGCGCTTCCAAGTCCGTACATCTCATGCAATTCTAGGCGAGTCACCGCTCACGAACTAACCGTCCCGGCCCCGCAAGGCACTCTCGTGTCAAGCCTCACAAGGCCAACGAATCCAGCTCAATAGCGAGCCGGTTCAGCCTTCGGCCTGGTGGACGGAACCTGGGGACACTGGACCGAGGCGCGCCCCCGGGGCGCGCACCCTAGGGCAATAGAGGAACGGGTTCCCGGATCCCAGCTAAATCTCAGGGCGACGCTCTCTCACTTTCCGCGGGAGAATCCCGGACGCTCTCTCAGTTTCCGGTGAGTTTACGACGGCGGTGCGGGGTTTGGGTGCCCGGCCGGTCTTTGCAGGGAGTGAGAGA